>NZ_JBJKEX010000273.1:0-4209 GCF_045505405.1 Hansschlegelia beijingensis
GGCCGACCGCGCCCTTGGCCTGCGGCGGCGGAAGCTGGGCCGTCGTGGGCGGCGGCACCAGCGGCGCCCGCTCCTGGTAGCTGATCTCGGGCTTTTCCTTGTCCCCCATCCCGAAGCTGTCGAACAGCTCGGTGATCGGGTTCGAGCCCATGTCGTCCGCGGCGTAGGCCGGGACCGCAAGCGCGCTCGCCCCTAGGGCGATCGACGCGCTGGCGAGGCACGCTGTGATTTGGCGCATGGTTCGCTGCTCCTTCCGGCGAAGGGCGGCAAGGCCATCAGGCTGCCTCGCGCGCGCCTTTCGAGCCGCGGAAGGAACCATACAGAAGCAGCACCACGCCCGCAACGATGGCCGCGTCCGCCACATTGAACACGTACCAGGTGACCTCGCCCCAGTGCAGCAGCGCATAGTCCACGACCGCCCCGTAGGCGATGCGGTCGACCCCGTTTCCGAGCGCGCCGCCGAGGATCAGGGCGAGGCCGTAGGCCGAGACGCTCTGGCGCTCGCGGGTGATCCAGAACGCGATGCCGACCGAGGCCACGACATGCAGCGCGACCAGCAGCCAGCGGCCGACATCGCCGTCCTGCTGCAGCATCCCGTAGCTGACGCCGCGGTTCCAGATCAGGATCAGGTCGAACACCGGCAGCACCGGCACGCGGCCCTTTTCGGCGAGGTCGAAGACGAACAGCGCCCAGAGCTTCACGGCCTGGTCGACGACGAAGATCAGCGCGGCAAGCCCCAGCGCGCGTCGCGCGAGCGGGCTCATGGGACCGCCGTCATCCCGGCCGCAGCGGCGAAGCCGCGGAGAGCGGGGATCGCGCGCGGCGAAAGGCGCCTGATCCGGATCGCGATCCCGGCTCCCGGCTCACGCCGCGGCCGGGATGACGAGGTTCGCCTCACGCCGCCCGCTCCCGGCGCGCTTCCCACTCGCGCATCGCCTGTGCGTCGCGCGGCGTGATGTCCGGATAGTCGGGGTCGGCACCGACATCCGGCGAGACCTTCCACGAGCGGGCGCATTTGCGGCCCTCGGCGCGGGCCGGGACCACGGCGACGCCCGGAACCTCGGCGAGCCGGAACGCCTCCTCGGGCGCTTCCTCGGCCGTCACCCTGATCTCGCTGGTGATCGAGACCTCGGCGAGGTCGACGCCTTCGAGCGCGGCCATCAGCTCCGGATCGGTCACATGCACGACAGGCGCGGCCTCGAGCGAGGAGCCGATGCGCTTCGCCGCGCGCTCGATCTCGAGCGCGCCGGTCACTACGCGGCGCACCCGGCGGACCTTCTCCCACTTCTCCGCCAGCGCCTCGTCGCGCCAGGCCTCGTCCGCGAGCGCGAACATATGGAGATGCACCGAGCCGTCCTCGGACGGGAAGCGCGACAGCCAGCTCTCCTCGGCCGTGAAGGGCAGCAGCGGCGCGAGGCGGGTGACGAGCGCGCGGAACAGCCGGTCCACCACGGTGAGGCAGGCGCGGCGCGTCACCGACGAGGCGGGATCGCAATACAGCGCGTCCTTGCGGACGTCGAAATAGAACGCGCTGAGGTCGTTGGTCAGGAAGGTGAACAGGCTCGCGAAGCCGCGCTTGAAGTCGAACGCCTCGTAGGCCGCGCCGATCTCGCCGTCGACCTCGGCGAGGCGATGCAGCATGTAGCGCTCGAGCTCCGGCATCTCGGCGAACGGCACGGCGTCGTCATCGCCGAAATGGGCCAGCGCGCCGAGCATCCAGCGCAGCGTGTTGCGCAGCTTGCGATAGGCGTCGGTCGTGGTCTTGAGGATCTCCTGCCCGATCCGCAGGTCGTCCTCATAGTCCGACATCACCACCCACAGCCGCAGGATGTCGGCGCCGGACTGCTTGATGACGTCCTGCGGCGCGACGACGTTGCCGAGCGACTTCGACATCTTGCGGCCCTGCTCGTCGAGCACGAAGCCATGCGTCAGCAGCGCGTCGTAGGGCGCGCGGCCGCGGGTGCCGCAGCTCTCCAGCAGCGAGGAATGGAACCAGCCGCGGTGCTGGTCGGAGCCCTCCAGGTAGAGCACCGTGTCCTCGCCGCCGTCGACGGCGCGCTTGGGCGCGAGGTCCGGCCGGCGCTCCAGCACATAGGCGTGGGTGGAGCCGGAATCGAACCACACGTCGAGAATGTCGGTGACCTTCTCGTAGTCCTCCAGCGAGTGATTGCCGAGGAAGCGGCTGCCGTCGCTGGCGAACCAGGCGTCGGCGCCCTCCTGCTCGAAGGCCTCGGCGATGCGCTGGTCCACCATCGGGTCGCGCAGCGGCTCGCCGGTCTGCTTGTTCACGAACACGCAGATCGGCACGCCCCAGGCGCGCTGGCGCGAGACCACCCAGTCCGGCCGGCTCTCGATCATGCCGCGCAGCCGGTTCTTGCCCTGCGGGGGGAAGAAGGCCGTCGCCTCGATCGCCGCCAGAGCGCGGCTCCGCAGCGTGTCGGCCGGGCCGTCGATGTCGCGGTCCATCGCGATGAACCATTGCGGCGTGTTGCGGAAGATCACCGGCTTCTTGGACCGCCAGGAATGCGGGTACTGGTGGCGCAGCTTGCCGCGGGCCACCAGCCGGCCGGCGGCGACCAGCGCCTCGATCACTGCCTGGTTGGCGTCGCCCTTGTCGCCCTTCTCGGTGATCACCGAGCGGCCCTCGAAGCCGGGCGCGTCCTTGGTGAGGAAGCCGGCGGCGTCGACCGTGTAGGGAATGCGGGTCGCGATCCCGCGCTTCTCGAGCTCGGAGCGGTGGTCCATCCACAGCTCGAAATCCTCGCGGCCATGGCCGGGCGCGGTGTGCACGAAGCCCGTGCCGGCGTCCTCGGTGACATGGTCGCCGGCCAGCAGCGGCACGGCGAAGTCGTAGCCGAGTGCGCTGAGCGGGTGCTGCGCGACGAGGCCTTCGAGATCGGCGGCCGAGACGTCGAGGACCTTGCGGAAGCCCGCGACCTTGGCGGCCTTGAAGACGCCCTCGGCGAGCGCGTCGGCGAGCAGGTAGCGCGCGCCGACCTTGGCCCAGTTGTCCTCCGGCGCCTCGGTCACCTCGTAGACGCCGTAGGCGATCTTCGGCGAGTAGGCGACGGCGCGGTTGCCGGGCAGCGTCCAGGGGGTCGTGGTCCAGATCACGACCGACGCGCCGGCGAGCGCGTCCTGCCCGCCTCCCCCAAGGGGAGAAGCAGAGAGCGGGAACGCCACGAACACCGTGTCGCTCAGGAACTCGGCGTATTCGATCTCGGCCTCGGCCAGCGCCGTCTTCTCGACAACCGACCACATCACCGGCTTGGAGCCGCGATAGAGCTGGCCGGTCTGCGAGAACGTCATGATCTCGCGGGCGATCTGCGCCTCGGCGGAGAACTTCATCGTGGTGTAGGGGTCCGCCCAGTCACCCGTCACGCCGAGCCGCTGGAACTCCTCCGATTGCACGCCGATCCATTTCTCAGCGTATTCCCGGCACTCGCGCCGGAACTCGATGACCGGCACCTCGTCCTTGTTCAGCCCCTTGGCGCGATAGCCCTCCTCGACCTTCCACTCGATCGGCAGGCCGTGACAGTCCCAGCCGGGCACGAAGTTGGCGTCGAAGCCGGCCATCTGGCGCGTGCGCACCACGACGTCCTTCAGCACCTTGTTGAGCGCATGGCCGATGTGCAGGTGGCCGTTGGCGTAGGGCGGGCCGTCATGCAGCACGTATTTCTTCCGCCCCGCCGCGGCCTCTCGCAGCCGCTCGTAGAGCCGGACGCGCTTCCAGCGCTCCAGGAACTCGGGCTCGCGCTGCGGCAGGCCGGCGCGCATCGGGAAATCCGTCTGCGGCAGGAACAGCGTCTCGGAATAGTCGCGAGGCTTGGCGTCAGAAGGCATTTTGGCGTCCGCTTGAAGGGCCGGAGCGGTTTAGCAGGGCGGACGCGTCTGGCAAGTAACGGCGGCCTCAGGCCAGCGCGCTCGGGGCCAGCGGGTCCTCGGGGGCGGCTATCGCGGCGCGCGCGTCCAGCACGTCGCGCTCCATCTGGACGACGAGCGCCTCGACGCTGTCGAACTTCAGCTCCGGCCGCAGATAGGCCACGAGCTCGATCCTGAGCCGCCGGCCATAGAGGTCGCCGGAGAAGTCGAGCAGGAAGGTCTCGAAGCGCGGCGCGCCGTCGTCGAACTGCGGGCGCCGGCCGAAGCTCGCCGCGCCGTCGACGATCCGGTCGCCCACCAGCGCCCGCATGGCGTCTACGCCGTGCG
>NZ_JBJKEX010000274.1:0-4203 GCF_045505405.1 Hansschlegelia beijingensis
CGATCGCCCTTGCGGACGCCGAAGTCCTGCAGGATCGCGGCGAAGCTGGAGACCTCGTCGACGCCCCCGCGAGGCGGCGCTGGCGCGCGAACTCACCAAGCGGTTCGAGGAGGTGCGGCGGGGAACGCTGCACGAGCTTGCGGCCGCGCTCGCCGACGAGCCTGATCCGAAAGGCGAGATCGTGCTGGTCATCGCGCCCGCCGAGGCCGCCGAACCGTCCGAGGCCGACCTTGACGGGCTCCTCCGGCAGGCGCTCGCCGGCGCCTCGGTGAAGGAGGCGGTCGCGGAGGTCGCCTCCGCCACCGGAGCGCCGCGCCGCGAGGTCTATGCCCGCGCGCTCGAAATCAAGGCCGGCGGATAGCCTTGCCCAGCGCCCAGGCCCGCACACGCGCGTTTCGTCTCGGGCTCAAGGCCGAGACGGCCGCGGTGTGGCTGCTGCGCCTGAAAGGCTGGAGGATTCTTGCCCGACGTTTCTCCGAAGGGTCGGGCGAGGTCGACGTGATCGCGGCGCGCGGTCGCACCCTCGCCTTCGTCGAGGTCAAGGCGCGCGCTGACTTTCGGTCGGCGAGCGAGGCCATTACGCGTCGCCAGCAGGCGCGGATTCGCCGGGGCGCTGAGAGCTTCCTTGCGCGCCGGCCCGCTTATGCGGGATATCTCGTCACCTTCGACGTGGTGCTCGTCGCGCCGCGCCGGCTTCCGAGGCACATGCCGAACGCGTTCGGCCTGTAGCAGTCGCGGGATCAGTCATGTCGCTTCGCGTCGCCGTTCAGATGGATCCGATCGAGCGGATCAACATCGCCGGCGACTCGACATTCGCGCTGATGCTGGAAGCGCAGGCGCGCGGGCACGAGCTCTTCGTCTACACGCCGGAGCGGCTCTCGCAGATCGGCCGTGACGTGTTCGCGACCGGGCGCCCCGTGGAAGTGCGCGACGTCCCCGGCGATCACTTCACGGCGGGCGAGGAGATGCGGATCTCTCTCGCCGAGGAGACCGACGTGGTGCTGCTGCGGCAGGACCCCCCTTTCGACATGGCCTACGTGACCACGACCCACATGCTGGAGCGGGTGCACCCGACGACGCTTGTGGTGAACGACCCGGCCAGCGTGCGGAACGCGCCGGAGAAGATCTTCGTGCTGGATTTTCCGGACCTGATGCCACCGACGCTCGTCTCCCGCGACAAGGCCGAGATCTCGGCGTTCCGGGCCGAGCATGGCGACATCGTGGTCAAGCCGCTCTACGGCAATGGCGGCGCGGCGGTGTTCCGCCTCACGGCCGACGACCTGAACTACGGGTCGCTGATCGACTTCTTCTCCACGAGTTTCCGAGAGCCCTGGATGGTGCAGAAGTTCCTGCCGAAGGTCTCCGAGGGCGACAAGCGCATCCTGCTGGTCGACGGCAAGTTCGCCGGAGCGGTCAATCGCGTGCCTGCGCCCGGCGACCTGAGATCCAACATGGTCCGCGGAGGCGCCGCTCAGACGACGCAGATCACGGGGCGTGAGCGGGAAATCTGCGACAGGCTCGGACCGGAGCTTTCGCGCAGAGGGCTGATCTTCGTGGGCATTGACGTCATCGACGGCTGGCTGACGGAGATCAACGTGACGTCTCCGACAGGCATAAGGGCGATCAAGCGACTGGGCGGTCCGGACGTCGCGGTCACCACCTGGGACGCGATCGAGGCCCGGCTCGGATGAGGTTCGCCGCGGCCATCGTTTTGGCGGGCGCGCTCGCGGCGATGGTCACGGCCGCCCACGCCCAGGACATCCGGCCTTCCGGGTTTCAGCTTCCCCCGCTCGGGTCAATCACCTCGCAGACCCCGGCCAAGGAGCTGTTCGGCCGCGTGACGCGACCGAGCGATGGGCCGGACCGTTCGATCGGCTTCTACTCGAACGGCTGTCTTGCAGGCGGCGTCGCGCTGCCGCTCACCGGCCCCACCTGGCAGGTCATGCGGCCCGGCCGCAACCGCTTCTACGGGCGCCGGAAGCTGGTGACCTTCGTCGAGCGCTTCTCCCGGCGGGTGGCGTCGCAGACGTCCTGGGCGGGGCTGCTGATCGGCGACATGTCGCAGCCGCGCGGCGGCCCGATGCTGGGCGGCCACGCCTCCCACCAGATCGGGCTCGACGTCGACGTCTGGCTGCGCCAGATGCCGGCTCAGGTCATCAGCATGGCGCAGCGCGAGACCATCATGTCGACGGTGGTCGTGTCGGACGACAAGCTCGACGTGAACCGCTACTGGACCCCCGACACGCTGCAGGTGATCAAGGCCGCCGCGACCGACCCTGAAGTGGAGCGGGTGCTGGTCAACCCCGCGATCAAGAAGGCGGTCTGCCGGCAGGCGCGCGGCGACCGCTCATGGCTCCAGAAGGTCAGGCCGAACAGGGGTCACGACTACCACATGCATGTTCGGCTCGGCTGCTCTCCCGGCGAAAGCTCGTGCCGCCCGCAGCGGGACGTGACGCCGGGCGAGGGCTGCGGCCGGGAGCTCGACTACTGGTTCACCGACGCCGTCCTGAACCCGAGGCCGGCGCCGCAGCCCACGAAGCCGCTGCCGCCCTTCACGGTCGCCAAGATGCCCGGGGCCTGCGCCGCGGTCCTCGACGCGCCCTGACGGCGGGCGAGTTGACAGCGCCGCTCCGGAGGGCTTCACCCTTCGGTCCGATTGGTGAAGGGCGACGGGCCCCCTCGAAGCGATGAACCAGGCGACGATCGAACTCTCGGTGAATGCGTCGGCGCGGCGCGAGGCGGACTCGCCGCGCTCGCTCGTGGCCGAGATCTCAAGGCCGCTCAAGCTCGAGTCCGGCGCGACGCTCGCGCCGCTGCGGATCGCCTACCAGACCTATGGCGAGCTCAACGCCGACCGCAGCAACGCGGTCCTGGTGTGCCATGCGCTGACCGCCGACCAGCACGCGGCGAACGTCCATCCGGTGACGGGCAAGCCCGGCTGGTGGTCGACCATGATCGGGCCGGGCCTGCCGATCGACACCAACCGCTTCTTCGTCATCTCGTCGAACGTGGTCGGCGGCTGCATGGGGACGACCGGCCCGGCGTCGACCAATCCGGCGACCGGCGAGCCCTATGGCCTCGATCTCCCGGTCGTGACCATCCGCGACATGGTCGACGCTCAGGCGATGCTGATCGACCATCTGGGAATCCCCGATCTGTTCTGCGTGGTCGGGGGCTCGATGGGCGGCATGCAGGTGCTGCAATGGGCTGCCCGCCATCCGGACCGGGTGTTCGCCGCGGTGCCGATCGCGAGCGCGGCCAAGCATTCGGCCCAGAACATCGCCTTCGACGAGGTCGGCCGGCAGGCGATCACCGCCGACCCGGACTGGCGCGCGGGCCGCTACCTGCTCGAGGGCACCGTGCCCCGCAAGGGACTGGCCGTCGCCCGTATGGCCGCGCACATCACCTATCTGTCGGAGCCGGCGCTCCAGCGGAAGTTCGGCCGCAACCTTCAGGACCGCGCGACCCGGACCTTCGGGTTCGACGCGGACTTCCAGATCGAGAGCTATTTGCGCCACCAGGGCGCCAGCTTCGTCGAGCGCTTCGATGCCAACAGCTATCTCTACGTGACGCGCGCGATGGATTATTTCGACCTCGCGGCGGACCATGGCGGCTCGCTCGCCAACGCCTTCCTTGGCACCAGGACGCGCTTCTGCGTGGTGTCCTTCACCTCCGACTGGCTGTTCCCGACGGAGGGTTCACGCCAGATCGTGCACGCGCTGAACGCGGCGGCAGCGAATGTCAGCTTCGTGGAGATCGAGACCGACAAGGGTCATGACGCGTTCCTGCTCGACGTGCCGGAACTGTTCGCGACCACCAAGGGCTTCATCGACGCCGCCGCCAAGGTGCGGGGCCTGCCGGAGGCAGGCTGAGCCCCGGCTCGACCCTGCGCCGATCAGAACACCGGCGGCAGCTTGTAGACCCTGATCGGTCCGATCTCGACCTTCCCGCGATCGATCCTGACGCGGTAGCTCGTGGCCGGCGCCCCGTTGAGCTCCGCCGGGGCGCCGAGCATCTGCGCGCCGATCCCGAGCAGCGACGCCAGGCCGGTCTTCTTGCCTTCGCCGAACAGGCTCTGCACGACATTGTCGACGTCGTGGCTCCGGTCGGGCCCGGAGCCCGCAAGTCACCTCGAAATCCGTTCTTTTTCGAGGCGCTGATCACGCGGCGTAGACCAGCGACCGAGATAAGAGGGGGCCGGAG
>NZ_JBJKEX010000275.1:0-4156 GCF_045505405.1 Hansschlegelia beijingensis
CGGCCGAACGGCGCGCTCCGCGCGCCGGGCGCGGAGACTCCGTCGCGCTCTCTGCGCGGGGGCGCCGCGTGCTCCTGGAGCGGGAGCTTTTGGCTTCGGCGGCGGCCTCGAGATCGACCGGCGCGCCCTGCCACGGGATCGAGGACTGCGTGAGCTTCTCGATGGCGCCGAGATGCTTGGCGTCGGAGGGCGTGACGAGGCTGATGGCGACGCCGCTAAGCCCCGCGCGCCCCGTGCGGCCGATACGATGCACATAGTCTTCGGCGTGGATCGGCACGTCGTAATTGATGACGTGGCTGACCGCCGGAATGTCCAGGCCGCGGGCGGCCACGTCGCTCGCGACAAGAAGATCGACTTCGCCGTTCTTGAAGCTGTCGAGCGCCGCCATCCGCGCGCGCTGGTCGAGATCGCCATGCAGCGCGGCGACCTTGAAGTTGTGCTGCTGGAGCGACTTGTAGACGACTGCGACGTCGCGCTTGCGGTTGCAGAAGATGATCGCGTTCTTGAAGTCCGTGGCGTCCTGGATGACACGGCGGAGGGCCGCCCGCTTGAGGGCGGGCTCGTCTTCCGTCGCGACCAGCAACTGCGTCACGGTCGCAGCGGTCGTCGAAGGGCGAGCCACCTCGATGCGAACCGGATCGCGCAGGAACTGCTTGGTCAGCCGCTGAATCTCCGGCGGCATGGTGGCCGAAAAGAACAGCGTCTGGCGCGACGGCGGGATCAGCTTGCAGATGCGCTCGATGTCCGGGATGAAGCCCATGTCGAGCATGCGGTCCGCCTCGTCGATGACCAGAATCTCGATCCCGGTCAGCAGCAGGCGGCCCCGCTCGAAATGGTCGAGCAGACGGCCGGGGGTCGCGATCAGCACATCGACGCCGCGCGTGAGCTTCGCGTCCTGGTCGCCGAAGGAGACGCCGCCGATCAGCAGCGCCATCGAAAGCTTATGATTCTGGCCGTACTTGCCGAAGCTTTCCTCGACCTGCGCTGCGAGCTCGCGCGTCGGTTCTAGAATCAGGGTGCGGGGCATGCGAGCCCGCGCGCGGCCCTGCTCGAGAAGCGTCAGCATCGGTAGGGTGAACGAGGCCGTCTTGCCCGTGCCTGTCTGCGCGATGCCAAGGACGTCCTTGCCCTGCAGCACGTGGGGGATCGCAGCCGCCTGGATCGGCGTAGGCTCGGTGTAACCCGAGGTCTCGACGGCGGCGAGCACCTTCGGGCTCAGTCCAAGTTGTGAAAAAGTCATGACGTCCTTAAAGCCGGCCGGCCAGGGGAGGGCGCGGCGCCAGAGCGCCGCGATTGCTCGCCTCGAGGCGCGCGCCATCGCGCGGCGCCCACGATCTACGTTGGGAAATGAGGCTTTAGGGGCCGATTGTCAATCGCCCGGCTGGGAAAGCGCCGTCTAAGCCGGCGGCCGCGGCTGAAGCGCGGTCACCGGCTGCCGCGTTTCGCGGGCGGTCGTTCAGTTCGTGGCGGGACCGAAACGAGCGTCGCCGGGCTCGCCGATCACGATCACCCAAGTGTCGCGCATGCCGTCCTTGTCCGGAATCGTGTCCAGGAACACGGTGACGCCGGTGTCTGCCGGCTCGGCGCGGACGTCCCCGAATGTGAGTTCAGCCGCGTCAGGATCCTGGAGCTCCTTGGTCTCGACGACGCGGAAATCCGGCTCTTCGAGCCACTGCACGTAGAAGCGCTGGCGATCACCGTTGAGCACGCCGATGACGCGTGAGAAGCCGCGCTTTCCGTCCGCCTCCCAAGGCCCGCCTACCCGAAGGGCGATGACCTGGGCGGGCACGCCCAAAACCTCGTCCGTCTTCGGCGCGGCGTCCGCCGAAGGAGAAGGTGCCCCGCCATCGGGCGGAGCGGGTCGCTCGGGCCTCACCGGGCCGGGATCGATCTTGTCGGGCGGAGCCGTCGGTGAGGCGGGCGGCGTAGGCGGCGGCGGGGTTTGCGCGAAGGCGGGCGCGGCTGCGGCGCCGACGGCGAAAGCGAGGATCAGTCTCAGGCGGCGTCGCATTGCAGACTCCGATCCGGGAACCGTCCGGCCGTTATAGGGCCGCGCGCCGGGAAGGCACGGGGCCTCGCCTACACGTCCACCAGTTCAGCCGCGAACGGCGCCCGCTCCTGAATGAAGCGGAAGCGCGCGTCCGGTTTCGTTCCCATGAGGCGCTCGACGGCGTCGCGCGTCGGGTCTTCCTGGGACTGCTCGACGGTGACCCGCAGCAGCGTGCGGCGCGCGGGGTCCATCGTGGTCTCGCGCAACTGGGCCGGCATCATTTCGCCCAGGCCTTTGAAGCGGCCGATCTCGACGTTCTTGCCTTTGAACTTCTTCGCCAGCAGCTCGTCCTTATGGGCGTCATCGCGCGCATAGATAGTCACGCCGCCATGGCTCAGCCGGTAAAGCGGAGGCACGGCGAGGAACAGGTGCCCGTTGCGGATCAGGTCCGGAAGCTCCCGGAAGAAGAAAGTCATCAGCAGCGAGGCGATGTGCGCGCCGTCGACGTCGGCGTCGGTCATCACGATCACGCGGTCGTACCGGAGATCGGGGTCCGAGTAGCGCGAGCGGGTGCCGCAGCCGAGAGCCAGCAGCAGGTCCGCGAGTTGCTGGTTCTGGGCCAGCTTGTCGGCGCCTGCGCTCGCGACGTTGAGAATCTTGCCCCGGAGCGGAAGCACCGCCTGGGTGGCGCGGTCGCGCGCCTGCTTGGCGGAGCCGCCGGCGGAATCGCCCTCGACGATGAAGAGCTCGGAGCCCTTGGCGCCCGCCTGGCTGCAATCGGCCAGCTTGCCCGGCAGGCGGAGCTTGCGGGTGGCGGTCTTGCGGGCGACATCCTTTTCCTGCCGGCGCCGCAGACGTTCTTCGCCCCGCAGGATGACGCTCTCGAGCAGCCGGTTAGCTTGCTGCGGGGAGGCCGCAAGCCAGTGGTCGAAGGCGTCCTTCACAGCCTGTTCGACGATCCGAGAGGCCTCGGCCGTCGCCAGCCGCTCTTTGGTCTGTCCCTGGAATTCCGGCTCGCGAATGAATGCGGACAGCATCGCGGCCGCGCCCAGCATGACGTCCTCGCCGGTCAGGATCGCGGCGCGCTTATTGTTGACGAGCTCCGCGTAGCCGCGCAGTCCGCGCAGCAGCGCCATCCGCAGGCCGTTCTCGTGGGTGCCGCCTTCGGGCGTCGGGATGGTGTTGCAGTAGGAGCGGCAGAAGCCGTCTTCGCCGTCATCGGTCCATGCGACCGCCCATTCGACAGAGCCGTGACCGCCGGGCTTCTTGTGCGAGCCGGCGAAGAGCTCCGCCGAAAGCTCCCGATCTGACAGGCTCGCGGCGAGAAAGTCCTTCAGGCCGCCCGGGAAGTGCAGCGTCGCGCGTTCCGGCGTGTCGTCGCCTGCCGGGATCAGTTCCGCGGGACAGGTCCAGCGGATCTCGACGCCGGAGAACAGGTACGCTTTCGAGCGGGTCATGCGGTAGAGGCGAGCAGGCTGCAGCCGGGCGCCCTCGCCGAAGATCTGGGCGTCGGGAAGGAAGCGGACCTTGGTGCCTCGCCGGTTGTGGACGGGGCCGATCTCCTCGAGGCCGCCCAGGGGGACGCCTCGGGCGAACGACTGCCGGTAGAGCCGCTGATTGCGCGCGACCTCGACGTCGAGCCGTTCGGACAGCGCGTTGACGACCGAGACGCCGACGCCGTGCAGTCCACCGCTGGTTTCGTAGACCTTGGAGTCGAACTTCCCACCCGAGTGCAGGGTGGTCATGATGACTTCCAGCGCGGATTTCTCCGGAAACTTCGGATGGGGGTCGATCGGGACGCCGCGTCCATTGTCCGTGACGGTGACAGAGCCATCAGCGCCCACGTCAACCGCGATGAAGGTGGCGTGACCAGCGACCGCCTCGTCCATCGCGTTGTCGATCACCTCCGCGAAGAGGTGGTGCAGCGCCTTCTCATCGGTGCCGCCGATATACATGCCCGGGCGTCGGCGCACCGGCTCCAGGCCTTCGAGCACCTCGATGTCGGCCGCCGTGTAGCTGGCCTCGGCCGGCGCGGCGGCGCGGGGCAGGGGTGACGATGAAGCGGTCGGCGAGCTCCTGCGCGAAATCGAAATACTGCTCGACCAGCACGATGGCCATCTGCCCCGTGCCGCGCAAGAATCGGATGGCGCGGCCGATGTCCTTGAT
>NZ_JBJKEX010000276.1:0-4138 GCF_045505405.1 Hansschlegelia beijingensis
GCCCACCGGCAAGGAGCTCGACGTCTCCGTGCCGGCGGGCATCGAGGAAGGCAAGACCATCCGCCTCAAGGGGCAGGGCTCGCCCAGCGGCCTCGGCGGCGAGCCGGGCGACGCGCTGATCGTCATCCGGGTCGCGCCGGATCCCGAGTTCCGCGCCGAGGGCCGCGACGTGCGGGTCGAGGTTCCGATCACGATCTACGAGGCCGTGCTCGGCGGCAAAGTCCGCGTGCCGACCCTCGACGGCGCCGTCGAGATGACCGTGCCGGCGGGCTCCGACGGCGGCCGCATCCTGCGGCTGCGGGGCAAGGGCATCGGCAAGAAGGGCGCGGCCGGCGACCTGCTCGTGGAGCTCCGGATCGCCCTGCCAAAGAACGGCGACCCGCGCCTCACCGCGCTCGCCGAGACGCTGAAGGAAGAGGCGCCCTACGACCCGCGGGGTTGAAGGGTTAGCCGCGTCGCCATGGGGGCGTCGTGAGACGCCTCCATGCACGCCACCGCCAGTATTCGTTTAAGTTTGCCTGGTGGGCGAATGTCTTTGACGGCCACAACCTGGCGTTACATGCTCGACCTATCCGACGCGGGGGCGTCGGCCGCTAGGTTCGGGGGCATAGATGGTCGAGGAAAAGCTGCGCCTTCTCGCGGAGCGCATCAAGTCGCACTCGAGCGCCATGGTCACGGAAGAAGCGGTCAAGACCGCCGTGGTGCTGCCGTTCTTCGCCGCGCTCGGCTACGACATCTTTGATCCGAACGAGGTCATCCCCGAATTCACCGCTGACGCCGTGGGCAAGAGGGGTGAGAAGGTGGACTACGCGATCAAGGTCGACGATCGGATCCGCATTCTCGTCGAGTGCAAGCCGATTTCGACGCAGTTAGACCGCGTTCATCTGGCTCAGCTTTATCGCTACTTTTCGGTCACCTCAGCGAAATTCGCGATCCTGACGAACGGGCGTCACTTTCAGTTCCACACGGACCTGGACGAGCCGAACAAGCTCGACCCCCTGCCGTTCCTGAAGTTTGATCTTTCCGACACGAACACGGCGATGCTCGCCGAGGTGAAGAAGTTCGGCCGAGACGAGTTTGATATTCCGGCGATCCTAGCGACCGCCGCTCGCCTGAAATACACCTCGGCGATCAAGAGCCAGCTCACCGCTTTGATGGACGCACCCACGGAGGAATTCGTGAGGCTGGTGACCGTCGGCCTCTACGAGGGGAGGTTTACCGGAGCGGTGAGGGATTTGCTTACGCCGCTGGTCAAGACAGCGTTTCGCGAAGTGGTGCGGGACTCCGTCCAGAGCCGTCTTTCGTCAGCGCTGGCAGAGACGGAAACCATCGACGTTCCAGCGGAGGCAGCGGAACCCGAGACGGATGAGGTTGTCACCACTCCGGAGGAGATGGAAGGCTTCCACATCGTGCGCGCGATCGTGAGGGACGTGATCAAAGTTTCGCGCATCGTCATGAGAGATCAGAAAAGCTATTGCGGCATCCTCGTCGACAACAACAATCGAAAGCCGCTCGCGCGCCTGCATTTCAATCGATCGGTCAAGTACGTAGGCTTCTTCGATGGGGAAAAGGAAGAGCGCGTGCGAATAGAGACCCTCGACGACATCTATGACCACGCGGCAAGGCTTCGGGCGACGGCGTCCGTCTATGGGACCGCCGCGGGATCGAATAGCGAGCGCGCCGAGAACTATCCTCCCAGCGCAATCGCGTGATCCCGCAGCCCGGGCTCTTCAGCTGCGGCGCGCGGCTTCGTAGATCGACAGCTGGGCGTAGGCGGCGGTGAGCAGCGGCGTCGGGACGTCGGCGGCCCGGGCGCGGGCGAGGAGATCGCCGAGGATCTGGTCGGCCTCGATCGGCGCGCCGATCGAGACGTCGCGGTAGAGCGAGGACGTCTGCGACGAGCCCTCCTCGCCAAGCATCGCCCGGATCGCCGCCAGCGCGCGCTCGCTAGGCTGCCGGCCGACGCGGCTGACGGTCGCCGACACCTCGTCCAGCAGGGCGAAGGCGGTCTGTCTTCCGCCGGGCGCGGCCAGTATCTGGCCGACGCTGCCGCGCAGCAGGCAGGTGGACGCCGCGAGCGTCGCGAGCAGCGTCCATTTCTCCCACATCTCGCGTTCGATGTCGGTCGACAGCCGCGCCGAGAAACCTGCGTCCCGCATCGTCTCGTCGAGCCGGGCCATGCGGTCCGACGCGGTCCCGTCGAGCTCTCCGTAGGCGATCTCCTGCACCGGCGAGAGCTGCAGGATACGGCCGTCCGGGTCGAGCGTGGTCGCCACCTTGCAGACGTAGCCGACGAGGTTCCGCCTGTCGAAGCGGCCGGCGATGAGATCGAGATGCCGCATTCCGTTCAGGAATGGCAGGATCATCGTCTCAGGCCCGACCGTCGGCGCTATGTCCTCGAGCGCGGCCCCGAGGCCGAAGGCCTTCACCGTGAGCAGAATGACGTCGAAGGGCCCCGTGATCTCGCCGGCGGTCACGACGTTCGGCGCGATCGCCAGATCGCCATAGGGGCTGACGATCCGCAGCCCGTCGGCCCTCAGACGATCGGCGCGGGCCGGCCGGACGAGAAACTGGACGTTGCGGCCGGCTGCGGCGAGACGGCCGCCGAAATAGCCGCCGGTCGCCCCGGCGCCCACGACGAGTATGCGCATACTGGATCTTTCGGAGTGCGGCCCGAGGCTCATGACCCGGTGAAGTTCGGCTTGCGGTTCTCGCGGCGGCTGGCGAAGCCCTCGCGGAAATCGTCGCTGGACATCACCGCCTCGACTTCACGGAGCGCGTGGCTCGCGCGTTCCATCGGGCCCGCCGGGACCACCTGCCCCGCGAAGCCCTTCAGCATCTCGAGCACCAGCGGGGCGTTGTCGGCGAGCCGGCGGGCGTAGGCGCGGGCGGCCTCCAGCGTCTCGCCCGGAGGCGTGAGCTTGTTGACGAAGCCGACCTGATAGGCGCGCTCGGCGGTGAGTTCGTCGCCGAGCAGCATGACCTCCATGGCGACCTTGTGGGGCATGCGTCCGGCGAGGCCCGCGATGAGGCCGCCGGCGAAGCCGATCTTGGCCTCCGGATACATGAACCGCGCGTTGTCGGCGGCGACGCAAAGGTCCGCCGCCATCACGAGCGTGAGCGCGCCGCCGATGCACCAGCCATTGACGGCCGCGATGATCGGCTTCTTCACGGCGATGTCGTAGCCGGGCACGAAGCGGCGGTAGTCCGGCGTGGAATCGGAGCTCAGGTCCTTGCCGACCGAGAAGGCGCGCTCGCCCGCGCCGGTGAGGATCGCGACGCGGTCCTGACCGGCGTTGAACCGCCGCCAGGCGTCAGCGAGGCCGGTCTCGACCGCGGCGTCGATCGCGTTCATCTTCTCGGGCCGGTTGATAGTGATCGTCGCGATCCCGTCGGCGGAGTCATAGGTCACAACGTCGGCCATTCAGGCGCCTTTCGCGATGTCGACGAGCAGGCGCTTGAGCACCTTGCCGTTCTGGGCGAGCGGCAAGGCGTCGACCACGACCACCTTGCTGGGGTGCTTGTAGGGCGAAAGCCACATCTGGAGATGGGCGCCGAGGTCGGCCGGCGGCTCCGATCCGCGATCATGGCGCTCGATGAAGGCCACCACGTCCTCGTTGCCGTCGGCAGGGCGCCCGACCACGGCCGAATGCGCGATCGCAGGGTGGCGGTTCAGCGCGGCCTCGACCTCGATCGGGTTCACCTTGAAGCCGGAGCGGATGATGACGTCCTTCGTGCGGCCCACGACGTAGACGCGGCCGTCGTCGCCGATGCGGGCGAGGTCCTGGGTGTTGAACCAGCCGTCCGGCGTGAGCGCCCGCGCCGTGAGTTCGGGATTGCGGAAATAGCCCCGCATGACGTTGGGGCCGCGCGCCCAGAGTTCGCCCGCCTCGCCTGGCGGAACGGCGCCTCCGTCCGGGCTCTCGAGCCGGAGTTCGACGCCGGGCAGGGGAGGGCCGACCGAGTCGTCGGAGACGTCGTCCTCGAAGCGCGTCCAGCAGAGCGAGGCGGCCTCCGTCAGGCCATAGCCGTTGTGGAGCGTGCAGCCGAACACGGCCTCGGCGCGGGCCTTCACGGTCAGGTCGATCGGGGCGCCGCCGGCGGCCACGAACCGCATGGCGTGGGGTGCGCGCCAGCC
>NZ_JBJKEX010000277.1:0-4132 GCF_045505405.1 Hansschlegelia beijingensis
GCGAGCTCCGGCAGGCCGGTGAGCTGGCAGGCGCCGCCGGTCAGCACCACGCGACGCGCCTCGGCCGCGTAGCCGGACGCCTTCAGCCGGTCCCGGACGAGCTCCAGGATCTCCTCGACGCGCGGCTTGACGATCTTCACGATCATCGACTTCGGCAGGTAGGTCGTGGCGTCGAGCTCGTTCTCGCCGACCGGGGTGACGGCGATCTGCTCGCGCTCATCGGTGAGCGCGGGGAACACGCTGGCGTGCAGCGTCTTCAGCCGCTCCGCCTCGTCGATCGAGGTGGAGAGACCGCGCGCGAGGTCGAGCGTGACGTGGTGCCCGCCGAGCGCGACCGCGTCGGAGTGAATGAAGTTGCCGCCCTTGAAGACGGCGACCGAAGTCGTGCCGCCGCCCATGTCGACGAGCGTCACGCCCATCTCGCTCTCGTCGTCCACGAGCGAGGCGAGGCCGGACGCGTAAGGCGCGGCGACCATCGTCTCGACGTTGAGGTGCGAGCGCTCGACGCAGAGCATCAGGTTCCGGAGCGGCGCGGCCTCCGCGGTGACGATGTGCATGTCGACGCCGAGGCTGTGCCCGACCATGCCGCGCGGATCCCGGACGCCGCGCGTCGCGTCGAGAGCGAAGCCCGTCGGGATCGAGTGCACGACGGCGCGGTTCGGCCGCACGGTGTGCACGCAGCCCGCCTGCAGGACGCGCCGGATGTCGCGATCCTCGATCGGGCGCCCGGAGGCCGGAACCTCGGCGTGAAAGGTCTCCGAGGCGAGCCGTCCGGCCGAGACCGAAACGATCACGCTCTCGATCTGCACGCCGGCCATCCGCTCGGCGGCGTCGACCGCCAGCCGGATCGCCTGCTCGGCGGCGTCCATGTCGACCACCTGGCCGCCCTTGACGCCACGGGAACGCTGGTGACCGACGCCGATCAGCTCCACCGTGTGGGTGCGGTCGGGGAGCGCGTCGCCGGGCTCGACCGGGCGCAGCCGGGCCACCAGGCAGGCGATTTTGGAGGTGCCGACGTCGAGCACCGAGACCACCACCGCGCGGCGGGCCGGCAGCGGACGCATCTTCGGCACTACGCCGTAGGGGAACGCGCCGCCGCTCATGTCTGGCCTGCCTTCTTCCGCGCCTTGGCGGCCGCCTTGTCGGCCTCGGCCATGATCTCGGCCGCTTCCGGCGCGAGCTGCACGACCGTGCGCGCCGGCGACCGGAGGTCGACCACGGTGATCCACTTGCCGAACAGGTTCTGACGCTCCTGCATGGTCTCGAGACGCGCCAGCGCGGCGGAGAAATCGGTTTCGGGCAGCTTCACCTCGACGCCGGAGCGCAGCCGGAGATTCCAGCGCCGCTCGGCCACCAGGACCGCGGCGTAGGTCTGCTCCTTGACCTTCGGGGCGAGGTCCAGCGCCGCGAGCAGCGCCTGCGCCCTGTCGTTCGCGCCCGGCCCGACGACCAGCGGAAGGTGAGCGAAGCGGCTGTCGCGGAACTCGTCGATCGCCGTGCCGTCAGCGGCCAGGATCTGGACCTTGCCGTCGTGCTGCCAGAGCGCGAAGGGCTTGCGCTCGACGAGATGAACCGTGACGCGGTCCGGATAGAGCTTGCGGACGGTGGCGTCGGCGACCAGCGGATTGGCCATCAGCCGCTCGCGCGCCGCCTTGACGTCCATGAACGGCAGCGCCGTGTCGTCCTTGACGCCGAGCGCGAGCAGCACCTCGTCGTCGGTCAGCGCGAGCTGGCCTTCGGTCTGGACCGCGACGACCCGGAAGCCGAGCGCGTTCGCGGTGGTGATGTGGAGATTGGCGATCTCGTAGCGGACGGCCGGCCAGTGCCCGCCTTCGACCATCCCGAGCAGGCCGGTGCCGGCGTAGAAGGCGAGCGTCAGGGCGACGCCGAGCCGGCGCTTGCGGACGAGCCGCTCGAACTTGAAGCGGATGTTGGACCAGCGGCTCGCGCCGATCACCTCGTCGACGTCGTCGAGGTCCGGCCTGGAGCGGCGGCCGGGCTCGTGGGCCGCGCGCATGTTCGGATCGGTCTTGTAGACCAGCCGGGGGCGGCTCTGCGCCGGACGGCCGTAGCCGTGCGGGGCGAGAGGTTCGTCTAGCGATCTAAGGAGGCGTCCTCCACTAGCCATCGAACGAGCTCACCAAACCCCATGCCGACATAAGCGGCGAGTTCCGGCACGAGCGACGTCTCCGTCATGCCGGGCTGCGTGTTCACTTCGAGACAGACAAGTTCCCCGCTTCCGCCATCGCGGTCGTCGAAACGGAAATCGGCCCTGCTGACCCCGCGGCACCCGAGGGCGTGGTGCGCCGCGACCGCCAGTCTTCGGGCCTCTTGGTAAACAAAGGGTGAAATTTGGGCCGGAAGGACGTGTCTTGAGCCGCCCTTCGCGTACTTCGCCTCGAAATCGTAGAACCCGACCGACGGCAGAATCTCGATCACGTCGAGCGGCTCACCGTTTAGCACGGCGCAGGTAAGCTCTTTGCCTGCAATGAATTTTTCCGCCAGCAGCGCTTCGCCGTGGCTCCAGTCGTCGCGCGTCAGCTCCTGCGGCGGGTGTTCCTGATCCTCGTTAACGATCAGCACCCCGACCGACGACCCGCCATCGACCGGCTTCAGCACGTAAGGCGGTTCGAGCACATGCGCAGCGGCCGCTTCTGTTCGCGTGACAACCCGCCCCTGAGGCACCGGAACGCCCGCCGCCGCCATCACGATCTTGGCGCGTTCCTTGTGCATCGCGAGCGACGAGGCGAGCACGCCCGAGTGGGTGTAAGGGATGCCCATCACCTCCAGCAGCCCCTGCACGGTGCCGTCCTCGCCGAACCGGCCGTGCAGCGCGTTGAAGCAGACATCCGGCTTCACGCGCAGCAGCGCCTCCGGGAGATCGCGGCCGACGTCGATCCGCGTCACCCGAAAGCCCTCCGCCTCCAGCGCGTTGGCGCAGGCGGCTCCGGACCAGAGCGAGACCTGGCGCTCCGAGGAGAGGCCGCCCATCAGGACGGCGACGTGCTTGGACATGATCGGCGATTCCCCGGATGTTCGCGTCGTCATCCCGGCCGAGGCGGCGACAGCCGCGCAGAGCCGGGATCGCTTTCAGATCAAGGCGCGTCGTGGTCCGGCTGGCCCGACGACACGGAGAGGTTCAGGCGCGCGAACCGGGTGACGAGCCCGAATGCCCGCTGTGCCTGCGCCTCACGGCCCAGGTCAGGCCGCCACCCCTATCCGCTTGATTTCCCATTCAAGTTCGACGCCGGAGTGTTCCTTCACCCGCCGCCGCACCTCCTCGCCGAGCGTCTCGATGTCGGCCCCCGTCGCGCCGCCGACATTGATGAGGAAGTTGCAGTGCATCTCGGAGACCTGCGCCCCGCCGACTCGAAAGCCGCGGCAGCCGGCGGCGTCGATCAGCTTCCAGGCGGAATGCCCCGGGGGATTCTTGAAGGTCGAGCCGCCGGTGCGGCTCTTGATCGGCTGCTTGGTCTCGCGGTGCTCGGCGACCGCGTCCATCTCGGCCCGGATCGCTTCCTCCGTCTCCGGATAGCCCTGCAGGAGCGCCCCGGTGAAGATCACGTCCTGCGGCGCCTCCGAGCTTCGGTAGGCGTAGCCCATGTCCTCGTTGGAGAACGTGCGGCGTGCGCCCGAACGGTCGACGCCGTAGACCTCGACCACGCGATCGCTGGTCTCGGTGCCGTGCGCGCCGGCGTTCATCCTCAGCGCGCCGCCGATCGAGCCCGGTATGCCGTGATAGAACGCGAAGCCGCCGATGCCGGCCTCGAGCGCCGCGATCGCGACCCGCTTGTCGGCTGCAGCCGCCCCCACCCTGAGCCTTGCGTGGCCGTCCGACGCGATCCCCGCGAAGGTCTTGCCGAGACGGATCACCACGCCGGGCATGCCGCCGTCGCGCACCAGCAGATTCGAGCCGAGCCCAATCGGATAGATCGGGACGTCCTGCGGCGCGCGCTCGAGGAAGTAGCTCAGGTCGTCCTCGTCGCTCGGCGAGAACAGCACCTCCGCCGGCCCGCCCACGCGGAACCAGGCGATGTCCGCCAGTCGCTGGCCGGCGACCAGCCTGCCGCGCAGCTCGGGCGTAAGGGAGGCCAGTCTGTCGGCGAGCGCGCTCACGCGGCGACCTGAGGCC
>NZ_JBJKEX010000278.1:0-4125 GCF_045505405.1 Hansschlegelia beijingensis
CTCGAACAGGATCGCGTCAAGACGGTCGGGGGCGTCGCCTTCGCCAGTGAACCGCCGCATCCAGATTCGGTCGGCCGCCAGAAGAGGCCGCGGCGCCTCCTCGAGCTCCTCGGGCGCCTCGCCCAGCGCGGCCGCGATCTGCGGGAAGTCGATGGGGCGGAGCTCGGTGTCCTCGGCCAGCACCACCGCGCGGAAGACCGCGTTCTCGAGCTCGCGGACGTTGCCCGGCCACGCGTAGCGTTCCAGCAGCGCGAGGGCGGACGGCGAGAAGCTGGAGACGGCGCGGTTCTCCTCGGCCGCGAAGCGGGCGAGGAAGCGTCGCGCCAGGTCCCGGAGGTCGGCGCGGCGCGCGCGCAGCGGCGGCACCTTCACCGGAAACACGCTGAGCCGGTAATACAGGTCCTCGCGGAAGGAGCCCTCGCGCACCCGCTGGAAAAGGTCGCGATTGGTCGCCGAGATCACCCGAAGATCGACCTTCACGGGCCGCTTGGAGCCGACCGGATCGACCTCGCCCTCCTGCAGCGCGCGCAGCAGCTTGACCTGCGCGTCGGCCGGCAGCTCGCCGATCTCGTCCAGGAACAGCGTGCCCCCGTCGGCCTCGACGAACTTGCCGACATGCCGCTCGGTCGCGCCCGTGAAGGCGCCGCGCTCATGGCCGAACAGGATCGACTCGACGAGGTTGGGGGGGATCGCGCCGCAGTTCACGGCCACGAACGGCTTTCCGGCGCGCTCGCCCGCGCCCGCGATCGCGCGGGCGAACAACTCCTTGCCGACGCCGGATTCGCCCTCGATCAGCACCGGGATCGCCGAGGCCGCGGCGCGCTCCCCGAGGCGGACGGCGTCCGCCATGGCGGGCGCGCGGGTCGGCAGGTCACGGAAGGTGAGGGTGCCGGCGGCGCGTTTGCCGATGCGGCGGATCTCGCCCTGCAGGGCGTCGGTCCTCAGCGCGTTGCGAATCGAGACCTGCAGCCGCTCGGGACCGACCGGCTTGACCACGAAGTCGACCGCGCCGGCCCGCATGGCGCCGACCACCGCCTCGATCGAGCCGTTCGCCGTCTGCACGATGGTGGGCACGCTGAGGCCGAGTTCGCGCATGCGCGCCATGACGCCGAGCCCATCGAGCTCCGGCATGGCGAGGTCGAGGAACATCAGGTCATAGGCGGCGCCTTCGGCGGTCAGCGCCTCGATGGCGCCGAGCCCGTCTTCGGCGGTGCGCGCCTCATGCCCGAATCTCCGGAGCTGAGCTTCCAACAGACGCCGCTGCACCGGATCGTCGTCGACAATGAGGATTACGGCGGTCATCCACGGCCTTTCGGCGGCGTTGCGGGGGGCGCAAGGCGCGGCCAGCATGATCGGCCGCAGTAAATGGGCGCTTAAGTGGATCGCGCACAAAGCCGGTGTGGTTGATCGCGCCCGGGGGCGTTGCGATATCTGCCCCGAACCCTTCCCGCCGCCGCGATCCCGCGCCGGCCAATCGTGAGCCGCCCATTGTCCGACGCCGCCGCAGCAGCTCTCGGGTCCCTGCCCGAATGGAATCTCGCCGATCTTTATTCCGGCCTGGACGCGCCCGAACTCAAGGCCGACCTCGCCCGCGCGGACGCTGACGCGCGCGCCTTCGAGAACAAGCACAAGGGCGCGCTCGCGGGCCTCGCGGCCTCGGGCGGGCTGATCGACGCGATCAAGGAGTACGAGGCGCTCGACGACCTCACCGGGCGGATCGCCTCCTACGCCAGCCTCGTCTATTCGGAGAACACCGCGGACCCTAAGGGCTCGAAGTTCTACGGCGACGTGCAGGAGAAGCTGACCGACGTCTGGTCGCACCTGCTGTTCTTCACGCTCGAGCTCAACCGCCTCGACGACGGCCTGCTCGAGGAGGCGATGTCGGAGCCGCGCCTCGCGCATTACCGGCCCTTCATCGAGGACGTCCGCAAGGAGCGGCCGCACCAGCTCGAGGACAGGGTCGAGCAGCTGTTCCACGAGAAGTCCGTCACCGGCCGCGGCGCCTGGAATCGGCTGTTCGACGAGACCATGGCGGCGCTGCGCTTCGAGATCGACGGCGAGATCCTGACGCTCGAGCCGACGCTCAACCTGCTTCAGGATTCGGACGGCGCGGTCCGCGAGAAGGCCGCCAAGGCGCTGTCCAAGACCTTCACGGCCAATCTCCGCACCTTCACGCTGATCACAAACGTGCTCGCCAAGGACAAGGAGATATCGGACCGCTGGCGGCATTTCGCGGACGTCGCCGACAGCCGGCACCTCGCCAACCGGGTGGAGCGCGAGGTGGTCGACGCGCTGGTCTCGGCGGTGCAGGACGCCTATCCGCGCCTGTCGCACCGCTACTACAAGCTGAAGGCCAAGTGGTTCGGCATGGATGCGCTGAACTACTGGGACCGCAACGCGCCGCTTCCGACCGTGCCGAGCCGGGTGATCCCGTGGGACGAGGCTCAGAAGACGGTGCTGGACGCCTATGGCGGCTTCGCGCCGCGCATGGCCGACATCGCGCGCCGGTTCTTCGACGAGCGCTGGATCGACGCGCCGAGCCGCCCCGGCAAGGCGCCGGGCGCCTTCGCGCATCCGACGGTGCCGTCAGCGCACCCTTACGTGCTGCTGAACTATCTCGGCCGCCCGCGGGACGTGATGACGCTCGCCCATGAGCTCGGGCACGGCGTGCACCAGGTGCTGGCGGCCCCCAACGGCGCGCTGATGGCCCCGACGCCGCTGACGCTCGCCGAGACCGCCTCCGTGTTCGGCGAGATGCTGACCTTCCGGGCCCTCCTCAAGCAGACCACCGACCCGCTTCAGCGCAAGGCGATGCTCGCCGGCAAGGTCGAGGACATGCTGAACACGGTCGTGCGCCAGATCGCGTTCTACACGTTCGAGCGGAAGGTCCACGAGGAGCGCCGCAAGGGCGAACTCACCGCGGAGCGGCTGAACGAGATCTGGATGGAGGTGCAGGCCGAGAGCCTCGGGCCGTCGATCCGGCTCGGCGAGGGCTACGAGGTGTTCTGGACCTACATCCCGCACTTCATCCATTCGCCGTTCTACGTCTACGCCTACGCGTTCGGGGACTGCCTCGTGAACTCGCTCTACGCGGTCTACGAGAACGCCCAGGAGGGCTTCGCGGAGCGCTATTTCGCTCTGCTGTCGGCGGGCGGCACCAAGCATCACTCGGAACTGCTCGCGCCTTTCGGCCTCGACGCCCGCGACCCGTCGTTCTGGCAGACCGGGCTCGGCCTGATCGAGCGCATGATCGGCGAACTCGAGGCCCTGGAGGGCTGAAGCCCGCCTCCGGCGACCCGCGATAAACGTCAAGCGCCGCGCATGGCGGCGCTTGACTGCGGCCTTTCCGCAATTCAGCCTGATTCGTTCACGAAGAATGAACGGGGGCATGCGGGGGCAGGCAGCATCGCGGGTTCGTCACATGATTGATCTCTATCGCGCGGGCGGAACGCTCGCGCTCGTCGCAGGTCTGGCGGCTTCCGGCGGCGCCGTCGCGCAGGAGGCCGCGGACGCCGCGTCCTCGCCCGAGGCCGAGAAGCAGCAGGCGGTCGCGCTGGTCTCCGACGGCGTGCAGGCCAAGGCCGACGCCGACCCCTCCTGTCCCCAGATCTCCGTCGCGCCCCAGGCCGGCACGTTCCCGCCGCGCGACGACGCCTTCAAGGCCACGCTGCAGGGCCTTGCGCGCGACTGCGCGAACCTCGGCGCGGAGACGATTCTCAAGGTCGCCGTGATCGGCGAGGGCGAGCGCGATTCGAAGAACGGGCCGAGCTGGTTCAACGCGCCGCTCAAGGTCTCGGTCAAGGACGCCGAGGGCCGCCCGGTCGAGACGCGCAAGATCAGGCTCAAGGTGAAGCTGCCGACCGGGATCCAGAAGGTCTCGTTCAACCACGTCGAGAGCGACGTCTCGCTGCCGCCGCCGCCGCCGGGCGGCTACCGCGACTGGATGGTGGTGGTGGGCTTTGATCCCGCCGGCCAACCCGCCAAGAAGGAAGCCTCGAAGGCGGTGCGCAAGGCCGCGGTGTCGGCCTCGGGGTCGGCGTAGTCTTCCGAGTAGCGCAGGCCGGTGGTCATATCCATCACCTGGCGCACCGTCGCGGAGCCGAAGGCGCTGTCCCTGACCTCGGG
>NZ_JBJKEX010000279.1:0-4109 GCF_045505405.1 Hansschlegelia beijingensis
AAGCGCAACGCCGAAATCCAGAGCGCGATGGATCTCGACCGGCTCGACAAGACGGAAGAGGCAAAGAGCAAGCTCGCCAAGCTGATCGCCGCCGACCCCGCGCCGACGCCCATGGCGAGCCTCTGATCGCCCCCTGGCGACGGATCGATCCGCATCTGGAGAAAGGCCTATGACCGAAGTGCAGGCGCTGCTTGAGCGCCATCTCCGCTCGCCCGAAACCCACTGGCACATCGGCACGTTCGGCGTCGTCGCCGAGTTCATGCGCGAGGCCGACGAGCCGGTCGCGTTTCCCGACGATGGCGGCCTCGCAGCGTTCACGGCCCGCGGCGCCATTCGCCTCGAGACGACGGCGGATCTCACGCTCTTCGCCTACGAGACCGCGATGAGCCGGGCCAAGTCGTGGAGCCAGCAGGTCGCGCTCTGCCTGCCGGGGGACGCCTGCGCCATGAACCGGCGCAAGGTCATCACCGAGCTGGGGCAGGACCTCCAGGCGGTGCGCGCGGACGATCGCCGCTGTCTTCTGTTCGATCTCGGGCTTGATCGGCTTCAGGTCGACGCCTGCGTCCGCACGAACGACGGGAGGCTGATCGATATCCTGAGGCGGGCTGAAGGCCGGTCGTTCTTCGACGTCTCGCACGGCGCGCTCATGGCGGTGCTGAAGGCCGGTCCGCACCGGGTGTTCATGACCCGGTTCGGCAGGGCCGAGGTTTTCCTGCCGATCCTCGCGGAGGGAATGACCAGCCCGTCTGGCCCGCACACCCACGTGTTGCCGAAGCTGATGCGCACCGGCCGCACCCACGCCGCCAACGCGCCGGTGCCGAAGCATCTCGTGCCCTGCGGCGGCTTTGCGCCACCCCACCCATATCGCGGCGCGCGCGGCCTCCCGGCCTCTTTCGATCCGGAGCGCCACGCAGCCTTCCAGTCGCTGCTCGACCGGTTCGGCGACCGGCGGCTCGTGTCGGTGAAACGCGCCGCCGCCTATGAGATCCACGGCGAGGACCTCAAGCCGCTGACCCGGCATGAAAGGATGGCCGCGCGCGTCGGCGCGCTGCAGCGAGGGCTGCCCGTGGTTCCTTGAAGGAGAGCGGATGTGGGGCTCACCGGCGCCGCCGCTCTGCGCCTTCCCGGCCGATCAGACGCGGCCCGGGAACTGGCCCTCGTTCGGCCAACCGCCGCGCTCGCGCTTTCTTGTTCAGCGAGCCCTTGTGCCGACGGTGCCGAGGAGGCCCAGCGCGACATAACAAGCAGCCATGAAGCTCTTATATCGGGAGAGGTGAAATGAAGACCGGGAAAGTCGCCGCCGCCCTTATAGCTTCTGCTTTACTCGCGGTCTCGCCAGCCGTCGCCGCAGAGACGATGACCAAGGCGACCGGCGCTGACATCCTCAAGAAGCTCAATACGGATGGTGATGACACGTTGGAGATGACGGAAGTCATTGCGCTGGCGCAGAAGAATTTCGCGGCGATCAACCCCGACGGTGACTCCACGTTGGAGCCGGACGAGGTGAAGGGCCGGGTCAGCGAGGAGGAATGGAAGAGCGTCAACAAGGATGGCGACGAGACGCTCGAGATGGATGAGTGGCTCACCATCGCGCGGGCGCGCTTCGCGCAAGCCGACGCAGACAAGGACGGGAAGCTGACGGCGGCTGAACTCGACTCCGAGGCGGGACGCGGCGTCGTGGTCATGATCGTCAAGTGACGCGACGCGCCTCCGCCGGCTGGCCGGCGCAACTCAGGCTCCGATCGGAGTACGCGATGCGGCGCGGATGGCATTGATCCATCCGCGCCGCCGCCAAAAGCCGCGCTCTGGCAGCAACCTTTCAGGTCACGGCCAGCCGAGCCAGCCTTGCGGTTCGGCGATGGCAAGCCAGATCAGAGCGACTAAGAGGCCGAACCGCGCATGAGGCGGCGGGCGACACTCTATCCTCCCGTGCCCAGGGTTTGATGATGCCCCAAAGGGGTCCCCCTCGAGCGGCTAGGCCCCCGTGGCCGGGCCCCGCCCACGGACATCCATCTCTCGATTACGCAAGGGTCCGCAGTCTGGTCGGACTCCAAGATGGGCTTCTTGCGCGAAGCGGTTGCCGACCTCCTGCCGGAGGTGACCCAAGGCGGACGTTCGAGTTGCGAGCCGGTGGTCCGCGGGAGGGGAGGCCGTCATTGCCTCAAGGCCTGCGCCCCGTCATCGCGCTCTCATTGTAGCAGCAGCGGGTACGCCGTGTTGCGTGGCGGGGAGGGCTTAGGGCGCGGCCGCGCGAGCCGAGCGCGAAGGGCTGCCGGCTTAGCGGACGGGCCGGTAACGCGTGGCGACTGCGCCGTTGCGGAGCGGCGTCGCCGAGACCAGTTGGAGCCATCGCGTGCTGAGCAGCCCGCCCTGGTAGAGGGTTGGACCGTGGCCGGCGATCCTGGGGTGGACGAGGAGACTGTACTCGTCGATCAGATCCAGCCGGTCCAGCTCGGTCGCGAGCGTGCCGCTGCCCAGGAGCACGCCGTCCGGGGTCGCGTCCTTGAGCCTCTGCACCCCCGTGCGCAGGTCGCCGGCGACGTGGTAGCTATTGGTCCAAGGGAAGGCCGTTCGGGTCGACGACACCACGTATTTCGGCTTCGCCTCCAGCTTGACCGCCCACTCGCGTACTGCCGGCGAAGCCTCCTCGTCCCCGCGTACGACCGCCGGCCAGTAGCTCTCCATCATCTCGTAGGTGGCGCGACCCCACAGCATAGCTCCGCTGCCGTCCATAAGGCGGGTGAAGAATGCGTGCGTCTCTTCGTCGGCGATACCCTCCTGGTGGTCGACGCAGCCGTCCAGGGTGACATTGATGCTGAAAGTCAATCGTCCCATCAGCCGACTCTAAGCCAAACAATGGAGACACGCAGGCAAATTGCTTCGGTGAGCCGCAAGAACACCGTTCAGGAGGACCACTTCAAGTGAGACGCGAGCGCCCGCAGTGGAGCCGCCAACAGAAAGAGGATCGCCTGAGCCTCTCGAGGAAGGCAAGCCATCTCGGCCGCCGATGAATGGCGGCCGGCGCAGTGCGCGCGGTAGACGCGCCAGGCGATTGCCACACGCCACCTCCAGCCAAGCGTCCTCAACGCTCTCAGGCGGTCCTCACGAGCCGGGGACTTCTTCGAGAAAGGGCAGCACGGCGCGCACCTCCGCGCCCATCCGCTGGTGCCAGGCGGCGAGATGCGACAAGCAGGCAGTCACGGTGATCTCGTCTGATCCGATCATCTCCGCGAGCAGATCGGGTTCCTGATCCAAAAGCCCGCCAAGCGTCATGCCCGCCGGCGCCAGGTGGCCGAGGCTGTCCCCATGGATCTTCTCCATGCGCAGGACGCGTTTCCCACGCTGCGTTTGCAAAAGATCAGAAAGACGCTTCGACAGCATGCTGCCTTCGACGAAATCGAAGGCTCCGTGGCGCTCGTTGAGAACCAAGGTGTGGGGGATTTCCGGTGCGACCTTGGCGCTGACTTCGATCACCTCACGCGCTTCCGCCATCCGGTCGGGATGATTGGTCGTCATGACGAAAGCGCGCGTTTCGAAGCCGCGCTTCTCCAGCATCCGGCCGAGCGCGGTGGCAGCCAGCATGCTAGCTCGGTGACCGACGAGGCCGCCCGCCCAATCGACGATCATGCATCCGCCGACCTCGGCGATCGGCTGAAGCGCGAGGAAGGCCGGCCGCAGAACTCCCGCGACCCCGCCCGGCAGGTCCGCCGCGCGCGCGAAATGTTCGGTCGGTATCCACACGTCGTAATCCGTCGTGACCGCCGTTACGCGTTCGCTCTCGATGCGCACGAGCGTCACCGGCACGCCCATATCCGTGAACGCGTCGCGGAGCCGGTTTGCCATCAAGGTCTTTCCGAGATGGGTGGAGGCGCCCAGCACCTCGAGGTAGAGCGGCTTCGGCAGCCGGGCGGGGATGGGATCGTCAGTCATGTCTGTCTCCTAACCAGTTGAGAAGCGCCGCGTTGCGGCAAACCGTCGGGCCTGCGCCTTCGGGGCGTCGCGTCGACGGTCGAAGAGGGGAGGGTGATGAGGGCCGATCTGGAGGGGGCGAGGTCCTCGCCGGCGGCGCCAGGGGCGCCGGCGGATCCGGCGGGCGCGCAGGCGCCGAG
>NZ_JBJKEX010000027.1:0-19225 GCF_045505405.1 Hansschlegelia beijingensis
GGCGCATGCGGGCTCGCGGCGAACGCGGCCGCAAGCGCGTCAATATCCGCACGCCGCACGAAGGCGAGAGCGCCGAGAACCAGGGCGCGCGGCGTCGCCTCCCCCATGCGCCAGGCGATCGAGGCGCGGGAGCGGAGCGCGTCATAGACGATGCTGGCGATCCGGGCGCGATCGCCCGATCCCGCGAAGCGATGCGCCGCGCCCCACCCTTTGAGGGCGCCGGCGGCGGGCGATCTGCGGGTTTCGATCTCGGTCAGGACCTCGATCGCGGCGAGCGCGTGGGCTGCGGGGGTCATGGCCTCAGAGCGTGAGCAGGATATGGGCGGCGAACACGGCCCACATGACGAGGAGCACGAGCGCGCCGGCGGCGTAGAACGGAAACCGCAGCTTCAGCCGGTTCGGACCCATGTGCTCCAGCGCATGCAGCCAGCGCAGAACGACGAAGACCCACGCCAGCAGCACGAACAGCAGGTCCGCCTTGTGGGTCAGGATCGCGAGCGGGACCAGCGCGAAGAACAGCGTCGGCAGCTCGAACTGGTTCTGGAAGTTGTCCGCGGCGCACTGCGCCTTGCGGGGCCAGCCGTAGTTGCGCGGGCCCCCTTCCCGCACCTCCACCTGGCCGTCGCGAACCGCGGTCCAGCGCGCGAACCCCATCCGGAACAGCACGAAGAAGACCAGCGCGACCTGAACGAAGACCGGCGCGAGGACGGCGGGAAGAGTCATCGCGCCGGCGCCATCTCAGACGATGCCCGGATAGTTCGGGCTCTCGCGGGTGATCGTCACGTCGTGAACGTGGCTCTCGCGCAGCGACGCGCCCGAGATCCGGACAAAGCGCGCCTTCTGGTGGAGATCCTCGATCGTAGCTGCGCCGACATAGCCCATCGCGGCCCGGAGGCCGCCGGCGAGCTGGTGCAGCACCGCCGAGACCGGACCCTTGTAGGGAACCTGCCCCTCGATGCCCTCGGGCACCAGCTTCAGCCGGTCGTTGACCTCGGCCTGGAAGTAGCGGTCCGCCGAGCCTTGCGCCATCGCGCCGACTGAGCCCATGCCGCGATACGACTTATAGGAGCGGCCCTGGTAGAGGTAGACCTCGCCCGGGCTCTCGTCCGTGCCGGCGAGAAGCGAGCCCACCATAGCCGCGTCGGCGCCGGCGGCGATCGCCTTGGCGAGGTCGCCGGAGTACTTGATGCCGCCGTCGGCGATCACCGGCACGTCAGCCGCCTTCGCGACCTCGACGGACTCCATGATCGCGGTGAGCTGCGGCACGCCCACGCCCGCGACGATGCGGGTGGTGCAGATCGAGCCCGGCCCGATGCCGACCTTCACGGCGTCAGCTCCGGCGTCGATCAGCGCGCGCGTCGCTTCGCCGGTGGCGACGTTGCCGGCGACGATCTGGACCTCGTTCGACAGCCGCTTGATGCGCGCCACGACGTCCAGCACGTGCTGTGAATGACCATGGGCGGTGTCGACGACCACCAGGTCGCAGCCGGCGTCGATGAGCGCCTCGGCGCGCCCGAAGCCCTTGTCGCCGACGGTCGTCGCGGCCGCGACCCGGAGGCGCCCCCGCCCGTCCTTGTTGGCGTTCGGGTTGGCGACAGCCTTCTCGATGTCCTTCACCGTGACGAGGCCGACGCACTCATAGGCGTCGTTGACCACCAGCAGCTTCTCGATCCGGTGGCTGTGCAGCAGGCGCTTCGCCTCGTCCTGGCCGACGCCCTCGGAGACCGTGATGAGGTTGTCGCGCGTCATCAGCTCGGAGACCGGCTGGCGTGGATTGGTCGCGAAGCGGACATCGCGGTTCGTCAGGATCCCGACGAGCTTGCCGGCGCGGCCGGGCGCGCCGCCCTGAACCACCGGGATGCCCGAGATGCGGTAGCGCTTCATCAGCTCAAGCGCGTCCGCGAGCGTCGCGTCCGGCGCGATGGTGACCGGGTTCACCACCATGCCGCTCTCGAACTTCTTGACCTGGAGGACCTCGGCGGCCTGCTCCTCGGGGCTGAGGTTGCGGTGGATGACGCCGATGCCGCCGGCCTGAGCCATGGCGATGGCGAGGCGCGCCTCCGTCACCGTGTCCATGGCGGAGGAGAGGATCGGGATGTTCAGCGAGATGGTGCGCGTCACGCGCGACCGAAGATCGGCCTCGCCGGGCATCACCTCCGAGAGGCCCGGCCGGAGCAGGACGTCGTCGAAGGTTAGCGCCTCGCTGCCGAGTGCGCCGTTGATCCTCTCCATGCCGAACCTCCTGAAACGGGTGTGCGCGTGAGCGCCCGGAGCCGCCCGACGGCGTCCGGCCCCTTGGCGTCTGCGAGGGCGCAGCGCGAGTTGGGGAAGTGGCGCGGACCTTTAGCACGGCCCTGCCCTGACGCAAATGACGGTGTGCGATCTGGGGGCGCCCCCTATATGCGGCAGGCTCATGCCTACTTTCCCGAACGCAGCGGTCCCCAATCGCATCCTCGTCCCCCTGATCGTCGCGTGCGCGCTGTTCATGGAGAACCTGGACAGCACGGTGCTGGCGACCTCGCTGCCGGCGATCGCGGCCGAGCTCAGGATCAACCCGATCGACCTGAAGCTCGCGCTGACCTCCTATCTGCTGAGTCTCGCGGTCTTCATCCCGATCTCGGGCTGGCTCGCGGACCGGCTTGGCGCACGCCTGGTGTTCCGCGCCGCGATCGCGGCCTTCGCGCTCGGGTCGGCGCTCGCGGGCTTCTCCTCCACAATGCCGGAGCTGATCGGCGCGCGCGTCCTGCAGGGCGTCGGCGGCGCCATGATGGTGCCGGTCGGCCGCCTGGTGATTCTCAGGACGGTGCCGAAGTCGGAGCTGGTCGGCTCGCTCGCCTGGCTGACCATCCCGGCGCTGATCGGCCCCGTGCTCGGCCCGCCGGTCGGGGGCTTCATCACCACCTATTTCTCCTGGCGCTGGATCTTCTGGATCAACCTGCCGATCGCGGCGCTCGGAATCGTGCTCGCGACGCTGTTCATCCCGGACGTGCGCGGCGAAGAGCGGACGCCATTCGACGCCCTCGGCTTCGTGCTCTCAGGTTTCGGCCTCGCCGCGATCGTCTCCGGCGCGACCGCGATCGGCCTGGAGGCGCTGCCGCAACTGGCCGCGTTCGCGATTCTCGGCGCCGGGGTGCTCGCCTTCGGCGCCTATGTGCTTCATGCGCAGCGGGCGGAGCACCCGATCCTCGACCTCCGGCTGTTCGCGATCCCGACCTTCCGGGCGGCGATCCTGGGCGGCTCCCTGTTCCGCGTCGGCATCGGCGCCGCGCCCTTCCTGCTTCCTCTGATGCTGCAGGTCGGGTTCGGGATGACCGCCTTCCAGTCCGGAATGCTCACCTTCTCGTCCGCGCTCGGCGCGCTGTTCATGAAGATGGCCGCCAAGCCCATCCTGCAGCGGTTCGGCTTCCGCGCGACCATGATAGTCAACGCGCTCGTGGCCGCCGCGCTGATGACCGCGCCGGCGCTGTTCACCGCCACCACGCCGGTCGCCATCATCCTCGTGGCCCTGCTGGTGGGCGGCTTCTTCCGGTCGCTGCAGTTCACCGCCGTGAACGCGCTCGGCTATGCCGACATCGACACCGCCCGCATGAGCCGCGCGACCAGCCTTGCAAGCGTCGCCCAGCAGATCTCACTGTCTCTCGGGGTCAGCATCGCCGCGCTCGTGCTCGAGGGGCTGCTCGCGCATCGCGGCGGCGTCGAGTTGCGCGCCTCGGACTTCCCCGTGGCGTTCCTGATGATCGGCCTTATCTCGGCGTCGTCGGTGTTCCTGTTCGCGCGGCTCGCTCCGAACGCCGGCGAAGAGGTCTCCGGCCATGTCAGTCCCCAGCCGGACCCGGTGACCGCCGCGCGCGAGCGGGCCTGACCGGCGCTCAGCCGACCGGTCTCGGTTCGCCGCTCTCGTCGATCTCGACCTCCTCCCAGGCCGCGCGGTCCGCGAGCAGAATCGCGACCATTGCGTGGTTGTGCTCGTGGCCTGGCATCACGGCGGTCACGCGCCCCAGAAGGGGGCGGCCGGCCAGCGCATAGTCGCCCACCAGGTCGAGCACGCGGTGGCGCACGGGCTCGTCCGGCATCCGCAGTCCGCCGACCGCCGTCGCGCCCCACAGCGCGGCCGTGTTCGAGAGGCTCGCGCCGCGCAGCACCGGCTCCCGGCTGAAGCGGCCGAACAGCTTCGCCGCCAGGGCCCATTTGAGGCGGCCGAAGCTGCGCGAGGGCGCGAGCTCCCGGACGAACGTCTCCGGGTCGATCGGCCCGCTCCAGCGGAGCTGGCCGAGGCCCTTCAGGGTGACGGACCCTTTCACGGTGAAGGTCCCCGCCGGGTCGATCGACTGCTTGTGGCGGCCGTTGCGGTACTCCACGCGCTTGATCACGCGCAGATAGCGGCGGGGGCGCTCCTGCTCGATCCGCCCTGCCCTCGCGATCAGCGCGCACCAGGGCGCCGCGCTGCCGTCGAAGATCGGCAGCTCCTCGCCCTCGATCTCGATCAGGGCGTTGTCGATCGAGCCGCCCGAGAGCGCCGCCAGCAGGTGCTCGACCGTCCGGACGAGCGGCCCCTCCCCGACCTGAAGAGCGGTGCACAGCGGGCGGGTGCGCTGGTTCGGCCAGAGCGCCGGCACGTCGTGCGCCTCGCCCTTGAGCAGCCGGCGGAACACCAGGCCGTGCCCCGGAGCGGCGGGGATGACGCGCACGCGCGCGTGGCGGCCGGTGTGGAGCCCGGCACCCTCGCAGTCGAACGCCTCGCGCAGCGTCGCCTCCCGGGTGGCGGGAAGCGGGGCGGAGGGGCCGAAAACTGTCATTTCACGGGCCCTCGACGCGAAAAAACATCAGCCCAGACTGGAACTCTGGCCGCATGAGGTGATTGGCTGGCCAGAGGAAGGCCCCTTCCTGACAGAGGAGTAGATCGCCATGAAACGAAGCCTCGCCGCTGCGCTGTGCGTCGTCGCCCTTGCTCCCGCCGCCGCCTTCGCAGCCGACAGTTACGACATCCTCGGGAAGGATGGCTCCAAGATCGGTCAGGTGAAGCTCACCGGCGCCCCCCAGGGCACGCTGATCGACATCGAACTCGTCGGCGGCAGCCTGACGCCCGGCCGCCACGGCCTGCACTTCCATCAGAGCGGCGATTGCTCCGACGTCGGCCAGTACAAGAAGTCCGGCTCGCATGTCGGCCACGCCGAGGGCAAGCACGGCCTGCTCAACCCGAACGGCCCCGAGCCCGGCGACCTGCCGAACCTCGTCGTGGCGCAGGACGGCTCCGCGCAGGTCAACCTCTACACCTCTCTGGTGAAGATCGACGAGTTGAAGGATCAGGACGGCAGCGCTCTGATCATCCACGCGAACGAGGACGACCAGATCTCCCAGCCGATCGGCAAGGCCGGCGACCGGGTCGCCTGCGCGTCGATCAAGTAGCCTCGGGCGGAGCCTGGCGGCCGCGGAAGCCGGTCGCCAGCACATACAGCTCGGACGAGTCCTTGCGGCTCGACGGCGGCTTCACGTGGATCACCTTGGCGTAGTCGCGCTTGAGCTCCGCCAGCAGCTCGGTCTGGGCGCCGCCCTGGAAGACCTTCGCCAGGAACGCGCCGCCGGGGGCCAGCACCTCGGCGGCGAACTGCGCGGCCGCCTCCACCAGCGCCATGATGCGCAGGTGGTCGGTCCGCTGGTGGCCGACCGTGTTCGCCGCCATGTCTGACAGCACGACGTCAGCCTTGCCGCCGAGCCGCTGCTTCAGGAGGTCCGGAGCGTTGTCGTCGAGAAAGTCGAGGACCATGAAGTCCGCGCCCGGCACGGGCTCCATCTCCAGCAGGTCGATCGCGACGATCGAGCCCTTGCCCTCGGTCGCGCCGATCCGCTGCGCGGCGATCTGGCTCCAGCCGCCCGGCGCCGCGCCGAGGTCCACCACCTTCTGGCCGGGCTTCAGGAAGTGGTGCTTGTCGTCGATCTCGATCAGCTTGAAGGCCGCGCGGGAACGGTAGCCCTCGCGCCTCGCGGCCTGGACGTAGGGATCGTTGAGCTGGCGGCTCAGCCAGAGCGTCGAGGCGTGGCTGCGCTTCCTGGCGGTGCGGACCCGAACCTCGAGGCTGCGCCCTGCGCCACCGGAAGCCTTGTCGCTCCCACCGCCGCCCCGCGACCGGGCGCTCAACCGCGTCGTCCTCGGCGTCGCGCTCCGCGACGGCGCCAGGCGCCGTCCGCGCGCATCATCTCGACCAGAATGCCCTCGCGAAGCCCTCGGTCGGCGACCCGCAGCCGCGCCACGGGGAAGGCCCGCCTTATGGCCTCCAGCACCGCGCAGCCGGCGAGCACGAGGTCGGCCCGGTCGGGGCCGATGCACGGGTTCTGGCAGCGCTGGTCGTAGGACATCTCGCGCAGCGACTCGACGACCCGCGTGACGTCGGTCGACGCCATCCACTGCCCGTCGACCAGCCTGCGTTCATAGCGCGGCAGGCCGAGATGAACGCCGGCGATCGTCGTCACCGTCCCGGACGTGCCGAGCAGGTGGATGTCGCTCAGGGACGCGCTCAGCGTCTCGCGCTCCGGGAAAGCCTCGAGCAGCCGCTCGACCTCGCCGACCATGTCCTCGAACACCTCGGTCGAGACCTTCACGCCGCCATAGCGCTCGGCGAGCGTCACCACCCCGACCGGGAGCGAGACCCAGGCCCGCATTGCGAGGTGGCCGGGCCCGCCGCCGCGCCGGCGATCGAGCCAGACGACCTCGGACGATCCGCCGCCGATGTCGAACAGGATCACGCCGCCCGCAGCCGGATCGGCTAGCGAGGCGCAGCCGGCGGCGGCGAGCCGCGCCTCCGTGGCGCGGTCGATGATCTCGAGCTCCAGCCCGGTGTCGGCGCGCACGCGGTCGAGGAACGCCTCGCCATTGTCGGCCTGCCGGCAGGCCTCGGTCGCGATCAGGCGCGAGCGTGACACGCCGCGCGCCTCCATCTTGTCCCGGCACACCGCGAGCGCAGACACCGCGCGCGAGATTGCGCCCTCCGAAAGCCGGCCGCTATGCGCCAGCCCTTCGCCGAGCCGGACGATGCGGGAGAACGAATCCACCACCCGGAAGCCGCCATCCCGGTCCGGCCGGGCGACCAGGAGACGGCAGTTGTTGGTTCCGAGATCGAGCGCCGCATAGGTCGTCGGCTGCGGGCGGACCGGAGCGTCGGCGCAAGCAGAGGTCGCCGCTCCGCGCGCCACGGGAAACGAGAGTCCCGGGGCGGCGAGCGTTACGGCGGAGTGGGACAAAAGCCGGCATCCTTCGCGCCGCGGCCTGGCTCCGGTGAGCTCGAGGCGAGCATCGCGCGTGTGAACAATTCAGGCGGAATTGTAACAGCGAACGGCTCCGTCGCAAGGCAACTCCGCTCGCGCAAAAGTGTTGATCCTCTGTTCAGAAAGGCGCAGGCCAAGCAGCCCGTCACCTCAGGTTGCGGGGATTCGAGGTCACACCAAAGCTCGGGTTAAGGCCCGGCGATCACAGAAAAGCGCGGGGGACCGCCAATGTGGCAGCAAGTTTATGATCCATTCGGCAACGCGGTCGTATCGACCCTCGTCGCCGCCATTCCCGTCGTGGTGCTGCTGGCAGGCATCGGGCTTTTCAGCCTGAAGGCTCATGTCGCGGCCCTGCTCGGGCTGGCCGCGGCGCTGATCATCGCGATTTTCGGCCAGGGGATGCCCGCCGACAAAGCCGGCATGACGGCTCTCTACGGGGCCGCGTTCGGGCTCCTGCCCATCGGCTGGATCATCCTCAACATCATCTTCCTTTACCAACTCACTCTGGAGAAGGGCTATTTCAAGGTCCTGCAGGACTCGATCGCCGGCATCACGGATGATCGGAGGCTGCAACTCCTGCTGATCGCCTTCTGCTTCGGCGCGTTCTTCGAGGGCGCGGGGGGCTTCGGCACCCCGGTCGCCGTCACGGGCGCGATCCTCATCGGCCTCGGCTTCTCTCCGCTCGCCGCCTCCGGCCTGTCGCTGATCGCCAACACCGCGCCCGTCGCCTATGGCGCGCTCGGCACCCCGGTTATCGCGCTCGCGGCCGTCACGGGCCTGCCGCTGCTGGACCTGTCGGCGATGATCGGGCGCCAGCTGCCCTTCTTCTCGGTGCTGGTGCCGTTCTGGCTGATCGTGGCCTTCGCGGGCTTCCGTGGAATGATCCAGATCTTCCCCGCGATCCTGATCGCCGGCGTCAGCTTCGCGATCCCGCAGTTCGTGGTCTCGAACTACCACGGCCCGTGGCTCGTGGACGTCATCGCCTCGGTCGTGTCGATCGCGTGCCTGGCGATGTTTCTGAAGGTCTGGCGGCCAAGCGAGATCTGGACCTCGGCTGAGGGCGCCGCGCCCACCGTCGGCGGCGCCGGCGCGCACGTCTTCGACAAGCATTCGAGCGGCGACGTGCTCCGCGCCTGGCTGCCGTGGCTGATCCTCTCCGTCGTCGTGGTCTGCTGGGGCATCCCGCAGGTGAAGGCGTTCCTCGACAGCTTCGCGCTCGTGAAATTCCCGGTCGCGCATGTGGACCAGCTGATCCAGCGCGTGCCGCCGGTGGTCCCCGCGCCCAAGGCCGAGGCCGCCGTCTTCAGCCTGAACTGGCTGTCGGCGACGGGCAGCGGCATCCTGGTGTCGGCGATCATCGCCGGCTTCGTGATGGGCTTCTCGCCGCTCGGCATGCTCCGGGTTTACGGCCGCACGCTCTATCTCGTCCGCTACTCGCTGCTGACGATTTCGGCGATGCTCGCGCTCGGCTTCGTCACCCGCTACTCGGGCGTCGACGCCACCCTCGGGCTGGCCTTCTCGCAGACCGGAGTGTTCTACCCGTTCTTCGGCGTGCTGCTGGGCTGGCTCGGCGTCGCGCTCACCGGCTCGGACACCTCCTCGAACGTGCTGTTCGGCTCGCTGCAGAAGATCACCGCGGAGCAGCTCGGCCTCTCGCCGACGCTGATGGCCGCGGCCAACTCGTCCGGCGGCGTGATGGGCAAGATGATCGACGCGCAGTCGATCGTCGTCGCCTCCACGGCGACGCGCTGGTACGGCCACGAGGGCGACATCCTGCGCTACGTGTTCTTCCACTCCATCGCGCTTGCGGTCCTGATGGGCCTACTGGTGATGGCGCAAGCCTATGTGCCGCCGTTCACCGAGATGGTGATCCACGCGCCCCCGGCGGCGGTCACGCCATAAGGCGCCCCGCGCTTCGAGGCGGAAGGGCCGGCTCACGCCGGCCCTTCTCGTTTCGTGGCCTGGCCTCAGCGCTGTCCGAGGATCGCGCCGGCCGCCCGGAACGGCGTCTGCAGCGTCGCGGCGGCCGCGTCCAGAACGAAGATTCCGGCCTTCTGCGCGGCGTTGCCCGAGCCGGTCTCGAGCTGCGACTGCAACTGCGGGTAGATCGCCGCGAAGGCCGCGAAGCGGTCGTGATTCGTGCGGTTTTCGGAGGTGAGCTGCGAGATGTCGACGACGCGCAGATTCTCGCTTTTCACCACCTCCTGGACCTCAGGATCCGAGACATCCAGCGCCCCGATCCGGTCGCGGTCACCCGACAGCAGGCGGGACGCGCTCAACGCCCGGTCGTCCTTCGACACGAGCAGCGTGATCGGCGGCGAGAGGCGGCCGACGACGATCAGCTGCTGACGGAAGACGTCGACGTCGATGTCCGGCGCCGCGAGCACGATGTCGTCCAGACGGGCGATGACGCGATCCTGGCCGGTGAGACGCAGCTGACGGAGCGCCTCCACGGTGAGCCAGCCGCCCATGCTGTGGCCGAACACGGTGACGCCGCCGCCCCGGGCGTTCTTCGCGAGTGCCGCGATGACATGGGCGAGACCGTCGCGGGAATAGGTGACCGCCTCCTTGTCGGCCACATAGCCGGTCAGCGCCCCCTGCGAGGGCCAGGCGAACAGCACAGCTGCGCCGCCTACGTCAGCGTCCGCATCCATCTGGGCGAGCCGGAACAGAGATTCCTGGAAGGTGTAGTTATAGCCGTGCACGAAGACGCCGACGCCGCGCCGCGGGCCGCGCGATCGCGCTGCGGCGGCCGCCGTCTGGCTGAGGAACTCGGCTTCCGAAAGCGGCGCGGCCGACACGGTGACGAAATCCCGGGCGGGATTCGGCGTTGCGCCCGGCCACTCGATCGAGCCCGGCCGGTGCGCAGGAGGAATCGAGATGACGTAGCGCGCGTAGTGCAGCGCCCGCGAGCGGCCGTCGGTGAACACGGTCGGCGCTCCTGGCGCGGGCTCGCGCGTGGTGGCGACGTAGACCGTGACCTGCTTGGCGCCGCCTGCGGCCGGCGTCGGCGTCAGGACGCGCGCGTCCGGCCGCGAAGCGCAGGCGGCGAGGCAAAGCGCGATCGCTCCCACCACGAGCCTCAGCGTGAGCAGCCCGAGCCGCGATGATTCGCTCTGCGTCGGCGCCGCGCCGTGTCCTCCGGACCGAATCCGGACCGACTCTCCTGCTGCCCCCAACGGGTGCCCCCCTGCCTGCCGCGCGGAACCGCGCCTGCCCGGTTTAGCAGCAAGGGGCGGCAAGACAGAAGCTCCCGAGAGCGCCAGCCGCAGCGGGTTGAACCACAGCTTAAGGTTTTGAGCCCACAAGACCGCTCAGCCCCGTCGACGTTCAGGCGGCCTCTTGCTCGGGCGATCCGAACCCGCTAGAGGGAACGCGTTGCGAACGGCGCTCACGGCCTCGCTCGCGGTCGCCCCGCCTCGACTGGACGGAGGCGGCGCACTCCCCTGCTGGGGGATAGTTTAACGGTAGAACAGCGGACTCTGACTCCGTTAGTCGTGGTTCGAATCCACGTCCCCCAGCCACTTCCTCCGGTCGATCCGCGCACCGAGCGCTTTTCTTCGCAAGGTGAGAGCCGTCCGCCTGGAAGCGGCCGTCGGCGTGTCCGGGCCTCGCCTGCGGTCGGAGCCCCGAAGATCATTCGTCGCCGGATCAGCGGAGCGCGCGGTGAGCTACGCCGTCAAAGAGATCTTTAAGACCCTCCAGGGCGAAGGCGCCCAGGCGGGGCGCGCCGCTGTGTTCTGCCGTTTCGCCGGCTGCAATCTGTGGTCCGGCCGCGAAGCTGACCGCGCTACGGCGGTCTGCCGGTTCTGCGACACCGACTTCGTCGGAATGGACGGCGAAGGCGGCGGACGATTCGCAGGCGCGACCGAACTCGCCGAAGCCATCGAGGCCGCCTGGGGCTCGTCGTCGGCCGGGCGATATGTGGTGTTCACCGGCGGCGAGCCGCTGCTCCAGCTGGACGCCGCGCTGCTCGCGGAGGTTCGAGCCCGCGGCTTCGAAAGCGCGGTCGAGACCAACGGCACGATCGAGCCGCCCGCAGGGCTGGACTGGATCTGCGTCAGCCCGAAAGCGGACGCCGCGCTCCAGCTGAGGCATGGCGACGAGTTGAAGCTCGTCTATCCGCAGGAGGGCGTCGACCCCGCCGCCTTCGAGGCCCTGCCCTTCCGGCATTTCTGGCTGCAGCCGATGGACGGGCCCCGCCGGGCCGAGAACATGGCGGCGGCCGCCGCCTATTGTCTGGCGAACCCGCCGTGGCGGCTCGGCCTCCAGACGCACAAGATCGCAGGACTGCCATGAAGATCACCCAGGCGTTCACCTTCGAGGCAGCGCACCGCCTGCCGAACGTACCCGAGACGCATCGCTGCCATCGGATGCACGGCCACTCCTACCGCGTGGAGCTGACGCTCGAGGGAGAGGTCGATCCCGCGACCGGCTTCGTGGTGGATTTCTTCGACGTCGAGGCCGCGTTCGGGCCGCTGCGCCAGCAGCTCGACCACCACACGCTGAACGAGGTTCCGGGCCTCGCGAATCCGACCGCCGAGCACATCGCGATGTGGATCTGGGAGAGGTCGAAGCCCGCGCTGCCGCACCTCAGCGCCGTAAAGGTCTTCGAGACGCCCTACTGCTGGGCCGAGTTTTCGGGCGCCTGATGCGCTGAGAGCGCGATTGACACGGCGGGCGCGCGGCCTCACCTGCAGGTCACCGAAATCACGCCCTTCTGAGGTCTCGCGGCGCGGCCGACGCGCCGGCCGTGAGCGAAGCCATCGTCAGGGGATCTGAAATGCCCGCCTATCGCTCCCGCACCACCACGCACGGCCGCAACATGGCCGGCGCGCGCGGCCTCTGGCGCGCGACGGGGATGAAGGACAGCGATTTCGGCAAGCCGATCATCGCGGTGGTGAACTCCTTCACGCAGTTCGTGCCGGGCCACGTCCACCTCAAGGACCTCGGCCAGCTGGTCGCGCGCGAGATCGAGAAGGCCGGCGGCGTCGCCAAGGAATTCAACACGATCGCCGTCGACGACGGCATCGCGATGGGCCACGACGGCATGCTCTACAGCCTGCCGTCGCGCGAACTGATCGCCGACAGCGTCGAATACATGGTCAACGCGCATTGCGCGGACGCCATGGTCTGCATCTCGAACTGCGACAAGATCACCCCCGGCATGCTGATGGCGGCGCTCCGCCTCAACATCCCCGCGGTGTTCGTCTCCGGCGGCCCGATGGAGGCCGGCAAGGTCGTCCTGCGCGGCAAGGAAGTCGCGCTCGACCTGGTGGACGCCATGGTGGCGGCGGCCGACGACCGCGTCGCGGCCGAGGACGTCGAGATCATCGAGCGCTCCGCCTGCCCGACCTGCGGCTCCTGCTCGGGCATGTTCACCGCGAATTCGATGAACTGCCTGACCGAAGCGCTCGGGCTCTCGCTCCCGGGCAACGGCTCGACCCTCGCCACCCATGCGGACCGCGAGCGGCTGTTCGTGGAGGCGGGCCATCTGATTGTCGATCTCGCCCGCCGTTACTATGAAGGCGACGACGCCTCCGTGCTGCCGCGCTCGGTGGCGAGCTTCGCCGCCTTCGAGAACGCGATGAGCCTCGACATCGCGATGGGGGGCTCCACCAACACCGTGCTGCATCTGCTCGCCGCCGCGCATGAGGCGGAGGTGCCCTTCACGATGGAGGACATCGACCGCCTGTCACGCCGCGTTCCGGTGCTCTGCAAGGTCGCGCCCGCGAAGTCCGACGTGCATATGGAGGACGTCCATCGCGCCGGCGGCGTCATGGGCATCCTCGGAGAGCTCGCGCGCGCGGGCCTGCTCAACCTCGACCTGCCGACCATTCACAGCGCCACGCTCGGCGAGGCGCTGGAGCGCTGGGACGTGGCGGTGAGCCACAGCGAGGCGGTGAAGACCTTCTATCGCGCGGCCCCGGGCGGCGTGCCGACGCAGACCGCGTTCAGCCAGGCGCAGCGCTGGGAGGAACTCGATCTCGACCGCGAGGGCGGCGTCATCCGCAGCGCTGAGCACGCCTTCTCGCAGGACGGCGGCCTCGCGGTTCTCAAGGGCGATCTCGCCGAGGACGGCTGCATCGTGAAGACCGCCGGCGTCGACGAGTCGATCCTCACCTTCTCGGGCCCCGCGAAGGTGTTCGAGAGCCAGGACGACGCGGTCAGCGGCATCCTGACCGGCAAGGTCAAGCCGGGCGAAGTTGTGGTCATCCGCTACGAAGGCCCCCGCGGCGGCCCCGGCATGCAGGAGATGCTCTATCCGACGAGCTACCTGAAATCGAAGGGGCTCGGGAAGGCCTGCGCGCTCGTCACGGATGGCCGGTTCTCGGGCGGCTCCTCGGGCCTCTCGATCGGCCACGTCTCGCCGGAAGCGGCGGAGGGCGGGTTGATCGCGCTGGTGCAGGACGGCGACATGATCGAGATCGACATCCCGAACCGGTCGATCCGACTTGCGGTCGCGCCGGAGCTCGTCGCCGCGCGGCGGGCGGCCGAGGAAGCCAAGGGACCGGGCGCGTGGAAGCCCGCCGCCCGCGAACGCAAGGTCTCGTCGGCGCTCAGGGCCTACGCGGCCTTCACCACCAGCGCCGCGAAGGGCGCGGTTCGGGACGTCGACCAGATCCGCTGATCGACCGCCTCCAATCGCTGAGCTTACGGCCGCGGCGAGCGCCGGCCACACGCGGCTTTCAAAAGTCGCATATCCTGAAACCGCAGCCGCCGGCCGGCGGCGCGACGGAGACAGCAAGACATGCCGCTTCTACGCTTTGACCTCATCGAAGGCCGCACGGAGGCCGAGATCGAGACCCTGCTGGACGCCGCGCACCGCGCGATGCTCGAGGCGTTCGGGGTCCCGGAACGCGACCGCTACCAGATCGTGCAGGAACACAAGCCCAGCCGGGTTCGCATCGAGGACACCGGGCTCGGCATCCAGCGCACGGAGAAGGTCATCATCGTTTCGGTGACGACGCGCCCCAGAAGCGTGGAGCAGAAGCAGGCCTTCTATCGGCTGCTGTGCGAAGCGCTGGAGAAGGATTGCGGGATGGCGGCGAGCGACGTGATGGTCAACTTCGTCACCAACAGCGACGCCGACTGGTCGTTCGGCGACGGAGAGGCTCAGTTCCTCATCGGCAAGCTGGGCGCCAAAGCGCCGCAGTAAACGACGGCCGGCCTCGCCGCAGCGAGGCCGGCCGTGCTTCAGTTCTTCGCGAGCGCTTCGAGCTCGTCCAGGGACAGCATCCAGCCGGAGTCGGTCGCGATCGTGATGCGATCCTCCGCCTGCCTCCCGAGTTCGCGCGCGAGGCTCAGCGCTTCAATGACTGTGGGAACGACAGTGGCGACCGGCGACGGCTCAGCCTGCGAAATGACCGTGTAGGACATCTCTCCTCCATCTACACCCTTTGGCGTAGATGAAGATGGAGCGGTTTTCGCGTCGCTTCAAGCGTGGATGCGCCCTGAGCGACGGAGAATTTTTTCAGCCTCGCCTGAGCACGAGGTCCGTACGGCCCGGTCGGCTGAGCGCGTATTCGCCGTTCGGCCGCCGGGACAGGAAAGCGATCGTGCGGCCTCCGGCGGCCGCGAGACCGATGCCATCGCTCGCCGGCCGCCACGCGACGACCGCCCCGAGTCCAAGCTGCTCCAGGCACGCCTGATCGGCCTCGACCGCATGATCCCGCCCGGCCGGCCGCGTGGTCAGCGTCAGCCGGCACGTGCGCGCGCCCTCGGCGATCGCCCACTGGCCGGCGAGATCCGACGCTTCCGGCAGTGCGGGCATGCTCATCGCCGATCCTCCGCAGCAGATTAGGGCCGCCGCGACGGCCGCCCGGGGCCATTCTCGCATCGCTCCGCCTCCCTGACACTACGGATTGTCCGTAACTCAGCACCCCCTCACCATAGCGCCCGACGGCGGCGCGTCTGCGCGCGACGTCCGGGAGAGCCTTTCCATGCCCCACGAGCCATTCGCCGGCAACGACGAGCCGCAGTACTTCCTCGACGCCGCAGACCGTGGCGGAACGGGGCCGAACGGGAAGACCTCCTTTACGGTCGATGAGGCGGCCGTCCAGCTCAACCGTGCGGGCTATGGCTGGAACGGCGTCGGCGTGGCCGGTCAGCCGGTTTCCGTCACCTACTCCTTCATGGGCGTCGCGCCCGCGCAGATGCCGAACGGCACAAGCGGCTTCAGCGCCTTCAGCGCCTTGCAGATCGCGCAGGCGGAGCTTGCGCTGCAGTCCTGGTCCGACCTCGCCAACATCACCTTCACGCGCGTCGGCGGCGACGGCTACTCGAGCTCCAGCCAGATCACCTTCGCCAACTACAACAGCGGCGCCGCCGGGGCCGGCGCGTTCGGCTATTACCCGCCCGCGGGCGGCGGCGTGTGGGTCAACATCTCCCAGACCGCGAACCAGAGCCCTGGCAATCTGAACTATGGCCGCCAGACGCTGACGCACGAGATCGGGCACACGATCGGCTTCCAGCACCCCGGCGACTACAACGCCGGCAATGGCAACCCGACCTATGACGACGCCGTGTATTACGAGGACAGCCGTCAGTACTCGCTGATGAGCTACTGGTCGGAGACCAACACCGGCGGCGACTTCCAGGGCAACTACGCCGCCGCGCCGCTGCTCGACGACATCGCCGCGGTCCAGCGCCTCTACGGCGCCAACATGACGACGCGCACCGGCGATTCCGTCTACGGTTTCAACTCGAACACGAACCGCGACTTCTACACCGCGACGACGGCGACTTCAGAACTGGTGTTCGCGGCCTGGGACGCCGGCGGAACCGACACGTTCGACTTCTCGGGTTATGCGGACAACCAGACGATCGAGCTGCGCCAGGGCTTCTTCTCGAATGTCGGCGGCCTGACCGGCAACGTCTCGATCGCGATGGGCGCGGTGATCGAGAACGCGGTGGGAGGCTCCGGCCGCGACTACATCACCGGAAACTCGGCCGCGAACGTGCTCAGCGGCGGCGCCGGCAACGACATGCTCTACGGCCGCGAGGGCAATGACATCCTGCTCGGCGGAGGCGCCACGGCGGCCCGGCCATCCGGCATCTCGCTGGGCTCCGGGCAGCTCAACCAGACCGCCAACGCGGGCAACAACTCGCAGGGGACGGCGGTCGATCTCAGCAGCCGCTTCAGCCTCGCCAGCGACCCGAACATCGGCAACTCGACGAGCACGCCCCATGTGACGGTGCAGGGCGTCGGCGCGGGCGCGACCTCCCCCAGCGGCGACTTCTATCGGGTCACCATCAACAATCCGGGCGCGACCATCGTGGTCGACGTCGACCAGGCGGGGCTCGCCGCTCCGCTCGGCGACACCTACGTCTCGATCTTCAACTCCGCCGGCCAGGAAGTCGCGCACAACGACGACAGCCTGGTGAGCGACGGAGCGGGCGGCTCGACGAGCACTCTCGACTCCTATCTCACCTACACCTTCGCGACGGCCGGGACCTACTACATCCAGATCCGCTCCTTCTACGGCCAGATCACGGCCGGCGAGCACTATCGCTTCCAGTTGTCGATCAGCGGAGAGCTCGGCGGCGGCGCCGAGGCGCTCGACGGCGGGACCGGCGCCGACCGGATGGAAGGCGGCGCCGGCGACCACATCTACTATGTCGACAACGCTGGCGACCGGTTGATCGAGGCGAACGTCGCGGGCACGGACCTCGTCAACTCGTCCGTGTCGTTCTCACTCGCCGGGCAGTATGTCGAGAACCTGACCCTGACCGGAACCCGCGCCATCAACGGCACGGGCAACAGCCTCGCCAACCTCATCATCGGCAATTCCGGGAACAACGATCTCGACGGCGCGAGCGGCGCCGACACCATGCAGGGCGGCGTGGGCGACGACGATTACTTCGTCCAGAACGCCGGAGACCGGGTGATCGAGGCGAGCGGCCAGGGCCTCGACCGCGTGTACTCCTCGGTCTCCTTCTCGCTCGCCGGGCAGTACATCGAGCAACTGACGCTGACCGGAACCGGAGCCATCAACGGGACCGGAAACAGCCTCGCCAATCTGATCGTCGGCAATTCCGGCAACAACGATCTCGACGGCGGGACCGGCGCCGACACCATGCAGGGCGGCCTGGGCGACGATGATTACTTCGTCCAGAACTCCGGGGACCGGGTGGTCGAGGCGAGCGGCCAAGGCCTCGACCGCGTGTACGCCTCGGTCTCGTTCTCGCTCGCGGGACAGTACATCGAGCGGCTGGCGCTCACCGGCTCGGCGAACATCAACGCCACCGGCAACACGCTCGACAACCGGATCGTCGGCAATTCAGGCGACAACGTCGTCGACGCCGGCAAGGGTCAGGATCGGATCGCCGGCGGCGACGGGCGCGACACCTTCGCCTTCACCACCGCGCTCGGCGCCTCGAACGTCGACACCATCACGATTTCAGGGCGGTCGACGACACCATCCGGCTGGAGAACGGCGTGTTCACCGGGCTCGCGGCGGGCGCGCTCACTTCGGGCGCGTTCTACGCAGGGACCGCGGCGCACGACGCCAATGATCGCATCATCTACGACCAGGCGTCCGGCTCGCTGTTCTTCGACCGCGACGGAACCGGCGGCACTTACGCGGCCGTCCGCTTCGCGATCCTCGAGAACCATGCGGCGATCACCGCGGCGGACTTCACCGTCGTGTAAAGCCCTCGGCGCGGCGGCCTCAGTCGAGATAGACGGTCTCGGCCGCCGCATCGAGGTCGCCCGGCCGCCATGTCGGCTCCGGGATCTCACCACGCTCGGAAGCGTTGAACCGCCAGCAATTGCGGCCGGCCGCCTTCGCCTCGTAAAGCGCCTCGTCGGCGAGCAACATCAGGTGCTGCGGGTCGGTCGCGCTGTCCGGCGCGAGCGCGCCGCCGACGGTGATGCTCGGCGTCACGACCACCCCGCCGAGATCGCAGGGCTGGTTGACCATCTCGACCAGCCGCTTGGCGAGGCTCGCGGCGTCGGCCGCAGACGGCACCGGCGCCACCACGGCGAACTCGTCGCCGCCGATCCGGGCCACTAGGTCGGTCACCCGCACCGAGGTCCGCAACCGGTTGGCGACCTCGATCAGCAGGCTGTCGCCGCGGGCGTGGCCGTAGGTGTCGTTGACGCCCTTGAAATGGTCGAGGTCGATCAGCAGCAGGGTGAACCGCTTGCCGCGGTTGCGGGCGCCGGCCATCGCGGCGTCGAGCGCGTCGACGAAGCGCGAACGATTGACCAGAGTCGTCAGGCCGTCATGCATCGCCCGATAGGCGAACATGCGCTTGAGCCGCTGCTGGTCGTGCACGACGGCGGCCACGATGATGCTGGGCGCGCAGAGCAGCGCCAGCGAGAAATATCGCAGGAATTCTTCCTGCGTCGCCTCCGAGGCCGCGAACAGCGGCGGCCACTGGCCGCGCTCGGCGAAGGCGACAAGGGCGCAGAAGAACGCGAAGGCGGCGACGTTCGTGGCGAACGGGCCGAGCCGCAGGGCGAACCACAGCAGCGCCGCCGAAGCCGCGATCGAGAACATCGCGCTCGCCTGGCTCGTCGCCGCCACGATCAGACCCGCCATCAGCAGAGCCGCGGCCGCGTACTCCCAGATCTTCGGCGCGGGCTCGGCGTCCAGATCGGCTCCGACGCTCTCTTCGCGGCCATATGTCAGGATCACGCCGAGCACGAACACCGTCGAGACGGATTCGACGACCCAGTGGCTCGCCGCGCCGAGCAGGCGGTCGCGCCAGTCGCCGGCGAGGACGACGAAGTCGACGAGCGACCCCACGAGCGGCGCGCTGACGGCCACCAGGACGGCCGCCGCTGCGATCCTGAGCGGAGAGCTCAGGCGTCCCGAACCGCGCATCCACAGAAAGGCGGCCGAGCCGGAGCCCACCATGAGAAGGGAGTGAGCGACCGCCGGCAGCCACACGGCGAGAGCGTCCCCGAAAAGCGCGGCGACGGCCGCGTGGGCCGCCTTCATCTCGTCTATCTGAA
>NZ_JBJKEX010000280.1:0-4067 GCF_045505405.1 Hansschlegelia beijingensis
AGCGCCGCTTCCGCGCGACCTTTGCGCAGAGCGCCGGCGAGCGGGCGACGGTCCTCGGCGCGGGAGATTTCCTCCAGCTCCGCGAGCAGCTCCGCCAGCCGCTCGTCGGGGTCGCAGCGGAGCAGGCGCGCCGCACGCTCGGGGTCACGGGAGATCAGTCCCCAGAGAAACGACGAGCCGTCGGCGATCCCCTCGAGCATCGCCCGCGCCGGCGCAGCGCCGGCCATCTCGGCGAGGGCCGCGGCGTTGGGCTCCTGAAGGAGTTCGTTGACCCGCTCGTGCGCGGCTTCCCGGTCCGCCGCCTGCGGCGCCGTGGTCAGGCGTTCCGCAAGCATCGCCTGCTGCGACGCCGCGCGCTTCCTCGAGGTTCGTTCCGCCATGCGCCGTCTCCCTGCCGGTCAGGCTTGGAAGAACGGCGCGGCCGCCGCAAGGGGCCGATAGGCCAATTGCCTGAAGCGGCCTCAGAGGCCTGCGTCGTAGAACACCTGGTCCATCGCGCGCGCGGGCTCGGCGCAGGGCGAGGCGCCCACGACGCGCGCCGGGACGCCCGCCACGGTCACGTTCGGCGGAACGTCGCGGAGCACGACGGAGTTGGCCGCGACGCGCGAGCAGTGGCCGACCTCAATGTTGCCGAGGATGCTGGCGCCCGCGCCGATCAGCACGCCGCGGCGGATCTTGGGGTGGCGGTCCTGGTCGCTCTTGCCGGTGCCGCCGAGGGTGACGCCGTGCAGCAGGGAGACGTTGTCCTCCACCACCGCGGTCTCGCCGATCACCACGCCGGTGGCGTGGTCGATGAACACGCCCCGGCCGAAGGGCGCCGCGGGGTGCACGTCGACCTGGAAGATGTTCGAGGCGCGGCTCTGGATGTAGAGCGCCAAGTCGCGCCGGCCCTCGCCCCACAGCCAGTGCGCCAGACGATGCGCCTGGATCGCGTGGAAGCCCTTGAAGTGGAGCAGCGGCTCGATCGCCCGGTGGCACGCCGGGTCACGCTCTATGACGGCATTGAGGTCCGCGCGGATCGCCTGTCCGATCTCCGGATCGGACTGGGTGGCTTCTTCAAACGCCTGCCAGATCAGCGAACGCGGCACGTCGACATGATCGAGCCTCGCCGCCACCCGGTGGCCGACCGCCTGCTCCAGCCGCTCATGATTGAGCACGGTGCTCATCACGAAGCCGCCGAGCTCCGGCTCGCGGCGGATGACGTCCTCCGCCTCGGCGCGGATGCGCGCCCATACCGGATCGAGCGTCATGAGATTGTGGGACTCGGCCCGCGCCAGTTTGCTCATGCTGAAGGTCTCCGCCCGCGGCGCCGTCGCCCCACAGGCTTACCACATGTGGGTAAACGCGCAGGCGCCGAAAAGGCGCCGCGCGGCCATGTCGGTTAAGGGCGCCTGGCCAGGAAGGCGAGCACGCCCTCCTTGTAGACCTTGTCGCCGACCGCGCGGTTGTGGTCGCGGCGCGGGATGGGCAGCGCCTCGGCGCCGGGGATCAGCCTGACGAGCGCGTCGAGGTCGCCGGCGACGTCGTCCTCGGTGCCGACCGCGACCAGAACCGGGACCTTGATGGTCCCGAGCATCCCGGCGTAGACCAGCGAACGCTGCGCCCGCATGCAGGCCGAAAGCGCGCGGCGGTCGGATTTCGTCGCCTCCGCGAAGCGCCTGAACATCTTCGCCATCGGATCGACGATGTCGTCTTCGGAGGGCGCGACCAGCCCCTCGGCGATCGCCTCCGCGGAGGGGGCGCCGCGCAGCGGCCCCTCGCCCATTCCGCCCAGGATCGCCGAACGGACGCGCTCGGGATGGCGGATCGCCATCAGCGCCGTGATGCGGGCGCCCATCGAATAGCCCATCACGTCCGCCCGCTCGATCTTCAGGTGGTCGAGCAGCGCAAGCGCGTCCTGGGCCATGACGTCCGCGCCGTAGAAGGCCGGGTCGTAGAGCTTCTCGCTCGCGCCATGCCCGCGATTGTCGATCGCGATCACGCGCCGCCCGTCGCGCTTCAGCGTCTCGAACCAGCCCGGACCCACCCAGTTGACGTCGAGCGACGACGCGAAGCCGTGGATCAGCAGGATCGGGTCGCCCTCGCCCTCGTCCCGGTAAGCGAGTTCGAGTCCGTCGGATTGGAACGTCGGCATGAAGACTCCGTCTGGTGCGCCAGCGGCGGCACCCTAATCATCCCGGGTCCCGCGCGGAAGCCGGGGCCCTCACGGAGCGTTTGGGTTCGAAACCCGGGAACCGGTGGTAGGTAGAGCAGATGGAAAAGAGATTCCCCGTTGCGGCCGGCGTGCTGTTCGGCCTCGGCCTCGGCGGCTTCTTCGACGGCATCGTGCTGCATCAGGTGCTGCAATGGCACCACATGCTGAGCAGCTGGTATCCGATCCGCGATCTCGAGAGCCTCGAGCTGAACACGCTGTGGGACGGCATCTTCCACAGCGCGACCTATGTGTTCGTGGTGCTTGGCCTGTTCATCCTGTGGCGGTCGGCGCATCGCCGCCACCTGTACTGGTCCAACCGCTATCTCGTCGCCACGATGCTGATCGGGTTCGGAGCGTTCAACGTGGTGGAGGGGCTGGTCAACCATCAGCTGCTTGGCCTGCACCATGTCAACGAAACCGCGCCCCGCTCGCAGTGGATCTATTGGGACCTGGGCTTCCTGCTCTGGGGGGCGGCGATGCTGGTCGGCGGCTGGCTGCTCCTGCGCTCCGCCAGAAGAAGGACGGAGTCCGCATGAGCGCCGGAACGGGAGCCTCACGGCTGCGCGCCGCGCTGCCCTGGGCGGCGCTCGCCGCCGGGCTCACGGCCGCGACCTACCCGGCCTGGAGCCTGGTCGTGTTCGGCTACAGGCCCACCCTGGACGATCTCCTGACGCTTCGCTGCTTCGGCCTCTGACGGCTGACGTCCGCGTCTTGCCGGCGCCCGGCAAAATGCGTAAGGCGACGAAAGTCACTTTCGAGGAAGCCGCCATGGCCGAACACGCGACGCCGCACTTCGCCAACGACGCAGGCGTCTCCACGATCGCCATCGGCGCGCGCGAGTTCATGTGCATCGGCGCGAAGCCGCCGTTCGACCACCCGCATGTCTTTCTCGACATGGGCTCGGACGACGAGATCATCTGCCCCTACTGCTCGACGCACTACAAGTTCCGCCCGGACCTGCACGCCGACCAGACCGATCCGGCCGGCTGTCTCTGGCGCACGCCCACGCCGGCGTGAGATCGCTGGCGACCGGACCCGCTCTGATTGCGGGCGCCGGCGTCGGCGGGCTCACCCTTGCTCTGTCTCTCGCCCGCCGCGGCGTGGCCTGCCGCGTGTTCGAGCGGGCGCCGGTCCTTGAGGAGACCGGCGCGGGCGTTCAACTCTCTCCCAACGCCGGCCGCGTCCTGGACGCGCTCGGCCTCGGACCTGCGCTCGACGCTGCCGGAACGCGGCCTCGGGCGGTCGCGATCACGGATGGGCCCAGCGGCCGGCTGCTGAAGGCTCTCCCGCTCGGCGCGGAGGCCGAACGCCGCTGGGGCGCGCCATACCGCGTCATCCATCGCGCCGATCTCCAGACGATCCTGCTTCAGACAGCCCGGGCCGAGCCTGCGATCGCGCTCATGCTCGGCGCCGAGGTCAGGGAGGCGCGGGAGACCGCCTCAGGCGCCGCTCTCGAACTCGCCACTGCTTCCGGCCCTGAGGAGGTCGAGGGCGCGTGGGTCGCGGGCGCGGACGGGCTTGGCTCGAACATACGGCGCGCCGTGAAACTTCCCCGCGCCGCGCGCGCGACCGGACTGACCGCGTGGCGCACGGTGCTCCCGGCCGCGGCCGTTCCGGCGGCTTTCGAGCTATCGAGGGTGACCGTGGCGCTCGGCCCGGGCGCGCACCTCGTGGTCTATCCGGTGCGCGGCGGGCGCGAGGCGAACCTCGTGCTGATCGGGGACGATCACGCGCTGACGCCGGAAGAACTGGTGGCGGGCTGGTCCCGGCCGGCCCGGGATCTGGTTGGCGCAGCCAACGCCTGGACCCGTTGGCCCCTGCGCGACCGTTCGCCCGATCCGCGCATGCGTCGCGGCCGGATCGCGCTCCTTGG
>NZ_JBJKEX010000281.1:0-4056 GCF_045505405.1 Hansschlegelia beijingensis
AGGGCTACACGCTCCTGATGGGCTCGGTCGCGAACACGACCTTCCCGGCGGTCAACAAGAAGGTGCCCTACGACCTCGTCACCGTCTCCCCGCCCTGCAGGTCCGGCTGCTCCGTCAGGATCGCGATGTCCAGGCGATCGCGCATGAGTTCGGCGTGCAGATGCACGCTTCGCCGGCAATGTAGCTGGATCTCGACATCCGGATAGGCCTGGGAGAAGCGGCTGAGCACGTCAGGCAAGAGATAGGCGGCATAGAGATCGGGCGTTCCGAGCATGACCTTTCCGGCGACGCTCGGCGCCGCGAAGCGGGCCTTGGCCTCTTCGGAGAGCTTCAGCATGACGCGGGCGTATTCGAGCAGGATCTCGCCGTCGGCCGTCAGCGTGATGCGCCGACGGTCATTGGCGAAGACGGTGCGGCCAAGCTGGACTTCCAGGCGGTTCATCTGGTGGGTGACGGCGGACTGCGTCCGACCGACCGCGCGCCCGCCGGAGGTGATGCTCCCGGTGTCGACGATCGCCACGAAGGTGCGCAGTAGAGCAAGGTCGAGGTCAGACATCCCGATGAAGCTCCTTCATCGTCAGGATGCACATAATGAACTTTGTTGTCTCGGGGCGCGCATGTAGCCTTTGGTGAAACGCGAGAAGGCTTGCCTTTTGGAGCAGGCTTTGCCGGCGCCTCGAAGGCGGACTTCAATAAGAGATCCCCGGCCAACGGGGCGATGCGACGCGGGCTGCGACCGGGACAACCGGCGGAAAGACCTGCGCGCAAGGGAGGGAAGCCATGAACGTCAGCAGACGAGAGGTTCTCGTCGGCGGCTCGGCGCTCGTCGCCATGTCCGTCGCGAAGCCCGCTTTCGCGGAAGAATATCCCAGCCGGCCGATCGAGCTCGTGGTCCCGTGGGGGCCGGGCGGCGGCGCGGACCAACTCGCCAGAAAGGTCGCCCAGCTCGGCGAACCTCAGATCGGCAAGCCGATGCCGGTGGTGAACATCCCCGGCGGCACCGGCGCGACGGGCATGGCCAAGATCCTCGCCAATCCCGCCGACGGTCAGACGGCCGCGATCTACATCGCGGACGCGCATGCGCTTCTCGCCGGCAAGAGCCCGCGCTGGACCATGGAGGACATCACGCCGGTCGCGGTGCTGATCCAGGCGCCGTCCTTCATCTTCGTGGCGCAGGATAGCCCCTTCAAGACCTGGGACGACTTCGCTAAGGCGGCCCAGGAGCGGCCCGGCGCGCTCAAGGTCGCTACGCTCGGCTTCGGCAGCGTCGACGACTTCACGCTGAGCTTCCTCGGCTCCAAGGGCGTGAAGGTGAACCAGGTGCCGTTCTCCAAGCCGAGCGAGCGCTACGTCTCGATCCTCGGAGGTCACGCCGACGCCCTCTATGAGCAGGCCGGCGACGTCGGCAGCTTCCTCAACGGCAAGCAGATGCGCCCGCTGCTGGTGTTCGGATCGGAGCGCTTCGCGGCGTTCCCGGACGTGCCCTGCTCGAATGAGGCCGGCTTCAGCATCGCGCTTCCGCAGTTCCGTTCGATCATCGTGCGTGGGGGCACGCCGCCGGAGCGGGTCAAGAAGCTTTCGGACGCGCTCCAGAAGGTCGCGGCCACGGACGAGTTCAAGGCCTTCCTCAAGGAGCAGTTCGCCAAGGAGGACAGCTTCATCGGCTCGGACGGCGCAGGCGCCTTCGTGGCGAAGCAGCTCGACGACATGAAAGCCGCCATCAAGCAGGCGACCTGAGCCATGAACGGGGCTCCCGTCGGAGGAAGCGTCGGCATGGGCGGGCGGCTCGCGCGAGCGCTGCCCTACGTCATCCTGCTCGCTGTCGCCGCATGGCTGTGGTCGATCGCGAACGGCATCGAATATGACGCACGCCCCGGCGCGCTCGGCCCCGCCTTCTGGCCCAAGGCCGCGCTCATGCTGCTGGTCGCGCTGTCGGTGTTCCAGATCGCCTGGACGCTGATGTCCTCTTCCGAGGAGGAAGCGGTCGGGATCGGCGCGGCAATGGAGGAGGAAGAGGACGAGGCGCCCCGGCGCCCGCTCCTTCTCGCCCTCGGCGTCGGGTTGACGGTGGTCTACGCCCTGACCCTCAACATCCTCGGCTTTCCGGTCGCGACCGCCGCCTTCCTGATCGCCTTCATGTATGTGGGCGGCGCTCGCAATCATGTCGCGATCTGGGCCTCGAGCCTGATCGGCGTCGCAGTGACCACGCTGCTTCTCATGCGGGTCGTCTACGTCTCCCTGCCGCGCGGCGTCGCGCCGTTCTCGGGCGTCTCCGACTTCATCACCGGTTTCTGAGGAGGGCCGATCGTGATCGAGATCCTCGCCCAGCTCGGCGACGGCTTCCTCGCCTGTCTCCACCCGACGACCATGATGATGCTCCTGCTCGGCATCGTCGTGGGCCTGCTGGTCGGCGTCCTGCCGGGCCTCACGCTTGTGATGGGCGTCGTCCTGTTCCTGCCCTTCACCTACAAGATGCAGGTGACCGACGCGATCGTGCTGCTGAGCGCGATGTACGTGTCCGGCACCTATGGCGGGGCGTTCACCTCCATCCTGTTCCGGATACCGGGCGAGCCGATTCACGTGCCGCTGCTCTGGGACGGCTACGCCATGGCGCGCAACGGCCAGCCGGCCCGCGCGCTCGGCTGGACGCTCGTCGCGGCGCTGGTCGGCGGCCTGCTGTCGGCCGTCGCGATGGTGATGCTGACGAAGCCGGTCGCAAGCTTCGCGCTGCGCTTCTCCTCGCCGGAATACTTCGCGATCCTCGTGTTCGGCCTGACGAGCGTCATCGCGCTCGGGGCGGGCTCGCTCGCCAACGCCCTCATCAGCCTCGCGCTCGGGCTGCTGATCGCCTCGGTTGGAACGGACGCGATCTACGGCGCCGCCCGTTTCACCTTCGACATGCCGATCTTCGCGGACGGCATCGAGTTTCTCGTCGTGATGGTGGGCGCCTATGGCGTCGGCGAGGTGCTGTCGCGCCTTGAGCGCGGCTTCTCCAGCAAGCCGCTCGCCAAGATCTCCACGACCAAGACCGAGCTCCCCAGCCTCGCCGAGGTGGGGCAGGTCAAGGGGATGCTGCTGCGCTCGACCGTCGTCGGCCACATCATCGGCCTCGTCCCCGGCGCGGGCGCGACGGTCGCGGCGTTCGTGGCCTACGGCATCGAGAACCAGTTCGGACGCCGCCGCGCGCAGATGGGCTCGGGCGTCGTCGAAGGCATCGTCGCGCCACAGAGCGCCGCCACGGCCTCGGTCGGGGGCGCGCTGATCCCGCTGCTCGCGCTCGGCATTCCCGGCAGCGGTGCGACCGCGGTGATCCTCGGCGCCTTCATGCTGCACGGCATCCAGCCCGGACCGCAGATCATGATGACGTCGTCCGCGATGGTCTACACGATCTTCGCGTCGATCTTCATCGGCATCGTCATGATGTGCGTGCTGGGTTACTTCGCGATCCGGCCGCTCGTGAAGATTCTCGACTTTCCGGAGTCGATCGTCTCGGCCTTCGTGATGCTGTTCTGCTTCGTGGGCGCGCTGGCGATCCGCAGCAACGTCACGGACCTCTGGCTGATGATCGGCTTCGGCGCGCTCGGCTACCTGTTCGAGCGCTACAAGTTCCCGATCGCGCCGCTGGTGCTCGGCGTGATCCTCGGCCCGCTCGCCGAGGAAAGCTTCATGAACTCGATGATCAGCTTCTCGAACGACTGGACCGTGTTCTTCACGCGGCCAATCGCCGGGACTGTGATGGCGCTCGCCATCCTGACGCTGTCGCTGCCCATCATCGGAATGATCCGCAATCGGCGAAAGCCGAGCGGTCCGCCGGCCGCCCCGCACCTGTCGCCCGTCGGGGGCGGAGAACGAATCCTGACGCCCGAAGTCTAGCCGAAGTCAGCAACCGCGTTTCGGGAGAGAGGACGAGCCGTGCCCATCGTTCGGAAACAGACAAGCCGCCTTGCGTCCGGCATGGGCGAAGGGGAGCAGGCAGCGCGCGGCGACCGCCACGTCTATGCGTCCCGCACCCGCTTCATCACCGCCGCGATGCTGGAAAAGTTCGAGAGCTGCTCC
>NZ_JBJKEX010000282.1:0-4036 GCF_045505405.1 Hansschlegelia beijingensis
GAACGGCGTCGGCTACGCAAATTATCCGGACAATGTCGTGGCCGCTTTCGTGAAGCAGGCCGCGAAGGAGGGCATGGACCTCTTCCGCGTCTTCGATTGCCGATCGCGACGTCCAGCCCGTCGGTCGCCGCCGCGCCGGCCGTCGCCGCCAGTGCGCCGACGAGCAGGGAGAGCAGAGCCGGGCGAAGCAGGCGCGTCCGCGGGCCGGAGAGCGAAGCAGCGGCCCTGCGCGCCGTCACGCCACCCTCACATAGCCCATCATGCCGCTGTCCTGGTGTTCCAAGAGGTGGCAGTGGACCATCCACGCGCCCGGCTCGGGCGCGACGAAGGCGATGGTGACGCGGTCCTTCGGGGTGAGCAGCACGGTGTCGGCGAAGTGGACCGGCAGGTCGGCGCGGGTCGACTTCACCACCTTGAAGGTCGCGCCGTGCAGGTGGATCGGATGCACGTGCGGGGTCTCGTTCGAGAGCTCCGCCACGTAGGAGCGCCCTGCCTGCAGCGTGAACAGCGGCGGCGGCAGGCGGGAATGGCCGCCGGCCGGCCAGGCCTGGCCGTTGATGCTCCAGTTGACGCCGTTCGCGGCGCACAGGCTGTCGAGCAGCGCCTGCGATAGGGGGTCGTCGTCATCGACCGCAAGCGCAGCCTTGCCGCCCGAGGCGGTCGCGAAGGCGAGCCGCAGCCGCCCGGCGCCCTTCAGCCTCGGCTCGGGGATCGCGCTGCGGGTCAGCGGCGCCGGGTCGAAGTCCCGCCTCGGCCGGGCCGCGCCCGTCCCCACGAAGGTCGCGAGCGTCACCGGCTCCGCGGCGAAGAAGTCGATCAGCCGTCCCTCGGCGCCCTCGGCCGGCGCCCGCACCACGACGTCGAGCCGCATCGCCGGCCCGAGCCGCCACTCGCTCAGCGGAAAGGGCGCGATGGGGTTGCCGTCGATCGCGACCACGGCCGCCTCCATGCCCTCGAAGCCGACGCTGCCGACGCGCGTCGAGTCGAGGTTCAGCAGCCTGAGCCGCACGTCGCCGCCCGCCGGGATCTCGAGCCGCGGCGCGACCTCCGCATTGGCGGTCCGGACCGTGCCGAAGGTGCCGGCGCGCAGTTCGCCCCGCCGCGTGGCGAACGGCAGATAGCCACCGGTGTTCGGGTCGAGCCGCCAATCCTTCAGCACGAGCGCGAGGTCGGCGTCGTAGGGACGGCTCTCGTCGCCCTCGACGATCATCACGCCCGCAAGCCCGCGGCCAAGCTGGGCGACGGTGTCGCAATGCGGATGAAACCAGAAGGTGCCGGTGTCGGGCGGCGTGAAGCGGTAGGCGTGGCGCTCGCCGGGCCGCACCGGCTGCTGGGTGACGTAGGGCACGCCGTCCTGGTCGTTCGGGATTCTCAGCCCGTGCCAGTGGATCGAGGTGTGCTCCGGTAACCGGTTCTCGAAGTCGATCGAGAGCGTCTGGCCCTGGCGGATGCGCACCAGCCGGAACGGCGTCTCGCCATAGGTCCAGATCGGGGTCGCGGGCCCGTCCGGGCCGAGCAGCCGGGCGGGCTTTTCGGCGGCGACGAGCGAGACCCTCACCTCGCCGGAGGCAGCCGCTTCGGTCCTTTCCGGCAGCTCCGCGGGAGCGCGCGCAAAACCCCGCGCGGAGACGAGCGCCGCCCCGGCGACGGCGAGGCCGCCGCCGAGCAGCATCCTGCGGGAGAGAGCGTTCGGCATGGAGGACGTCCGGATGGGCCGCCGCGCGGACGGCCTGAGGACCGGTCCGGGAGCATGCCCGCGGACCGGCCGAAGACGCTTACTGCGTCACCTTCTCGGGACTGTCGAGGCTGTCGGAGCCCTCGACGGTGATCTTGACGCCGAGCTTCGCCACCACGGCCTCGATGCCGCGCGTCTGCGCGACGAGGGCGTCGATCACGTCCTGGACCAGCTTGTTCCCCTCGGCGTTGCCCTCGCCGATCATCTGGTCATAGGCCATGCCGCCGTCGGCCTTGTCCTTCATCGCCTGGGCCTTGGCGAGCGTCTCGTCGAACAGCGCGTCGAGCTTCTTCGCTTCCTCGGGGGCCTTGGCCTCGGCGTAGGCCTTCGGCGAAGGGCCCTCGACCACCGTGCCGTCGAGACGGGTGTACTTGCCCCGCCAGATCTCGGTCATGCCGAGGATGTCGTAGAAGTGCGAGTTGTGGGTGTTGTCCGAGAAGCAGTCGTGCTCCTCCTCCGGGTCGTGCAGGATGAGGCCGAGCTTCATGCGCTCGCCCGCGAGCTCGCCATAGGACAGGCTGCCGAGGCCGGTGAAGATCGGCGCCAGCGCAGCCGGGCCCTTCTTCTTCATCAGCGCCGCGCGGGCCTTGCCCTTCGGCCCCCAGAGCCTCTCCATCGCGGTCAGGTCGTCGACCAGAAGGTCGCTCGCCGCCTTGAGATAGGCGGCGCGGCGATCGCAGTTTTCATGCGTGCAGCCGGCGCCTTGGACGTAGTCGCTCGCCGGGCGGTTCCCGGCGCCGGGGCCTGTGCCGTTGAGGTCCTGGCCCCACAGCAGGAACTCGATCGCGTGGTAGCCGGCCGCGACATTGGACTCGACCTCGCCGGCCTCGTTCAGCGAGGCCAGCAGCTTCTTGTCGATCCTGGAGGCGTCGACCGTCTTGCGGCCTAGCTTGAATTTGGGGTTCGCGATGACGTTGAGCCGGTAGTACGGGTTCTCGTCGGAGGTCTCGCCATAGCTGGCGTCGACATAGTCGATCAGCCCCTCGTCGAGCGGCCAGGCGTTGACCGCGCCCTCGAGGTCGTCGACGGCCTTGTTGCCGAAGCGGTAGCCCTCGGTCTGCTGGTACGGCGCACGGGCCGCGATCCACGCCTTGCGGGCTTCGGCGAGCGTCTCGTCGGTCGGATTGGCCAGGAAGGCGTCAACCTTGGCGTCGAGCTCCTTCGCGGTGGTGACCGAGTCGCCATACATCGCCAGCGCGATGTCGGCGTAGGTCTTGACGACGTCCTTCGGGGCCGGCGCGTCGGCGAACGCGGCCGTCATCGCAAGGGCGCTGAGGCCCGCCCCCGCGAGCGCCGCGATCCATCTTCTGGTCATCCGCCTGTCTCCCCTGCCCCGGCGCGCGCATCGCGTCGGGGGCCACGGAGAACCTGCTCCGGGGGGAAGTCAATCGACCCCTAAGAGCCTTTGATCCTTGGCGTTTTTCTGCGCCGGCGTCGACTTTGAATAAGTCCAGACAGTGCGGGGGCGGGACTGACCCGCCCCTCGGGCCTAGCGTTCGATGACGATCCTCGGGGCCGCCCGGCCGGGGGCGCCGGTCGACAGCCGCGCCCACAGCGCCTCGGCGATGCGGCCATAGGCGGCGGCGTATTCCGAGTTCGGCGAGGAGGCGACGATCGGCGCGCCGGCGTCGGAGGTCTCGCGGATGTCGAGCGCGAGCGGGACCTCGCCGAGGAACGGCGTCCCCATCGCCTGCGCCTCGGCGCGCGCCCCGCCATGACCGAACAGATGGGCGTGGTGGCCGCAGTTCGGGCAGTTGTAGTAGCTCATGTTCTCGACGAGCCCGAGGATCGGCACGTCGACCTTGCGGAACATGGCGACGCCGCGCCGCGCGTCCGCGAGCGCGAGGTCCTGCGGGGTCGAGACGATCACCGCGCCGGAGAGCTTCACGCGCTGCGCCATGGTGAGCTGGGCGTCGCCGGTGCCGGGCGGCATGTCGACGATCAGCACGTCGAGCTCGCCCCAGGCGACCTCGGTCAGCATCTGGGTCAGCGCCGACATCACCATCGGCCCGCGCCAGATCATCGCCGTGTCGGCCTCGACCAGGAAGCCGATCGACATGATCTTCAGGCCGTGGGCCTCGAGCGGCTGCATCATCCGGTTCTCGACCTGCGGCCGCGTATGCAGCGCGAACAGGGTGGGCACCGAGGGGCCGTAGACGTCGGCGTCCATCAGGCCGACGCGCAGGCCCTGCGCCTTGAGCGCGAGCGCGAGATTGGCGGCCGTCGTCGACTTGCCGACGCCCCCCTTGCCGGAGGCGACGGCCACGATGTGGCGGACGCCCGGAATTCCGGCGCCCCGCG
>NZ_JBJKEX010000283.1:0-4012 GCF_045505405.1 Hansschlegelia beijingensis
GATCTGCCGGCGGGGCCGATCCGGCCGCCGTGCGGGAGGCGATCCGCGGCGGCTTCGCCGAGAGCCGCATCCTGGAGGAGCACGGCCGGCGCATGCTGGAGCGCGACTTCCGGCCGGGCGGGATGGTCGGCACCCAGATCAAGGATCTCGACACCGCGCTCGCCGCCGCGGCCGAGGCCGGCGTGACGCTGCCGCTGTCGCAGGACGTCCGCGACCGCTTCGTCGAGCTGCGCGACAGGCTCGGCGCCGGCGCCTACGACCACTCGGCGCTGCTGCTGCAGCTCGAGGCGATGGCCGGAGGCCGGCTAACGGACCGCCCCGACACCGCGCCCGCCTGACCCGGCCGCCCGCGTCCTCCCGTCCGCTTCCGTCTCTCCACCGGTGCTCCGATGCCGAACCTGTCGCCTGCGCTCGCGCCGCTCGTGCTTCTGCTGTGCTCGAACGTCTTCATGACGTTCGCCTGGTACGGCCACCTCAAGTTCAAGGGCGCGCCGCTGTGGGCGGCGATCCTGGTCAGCTGGGGCATCGCGCTGATCGAATACTGCTTCGCCGTGCCGGCGAACCGGATCGGCAGCGCGGTCTATTCGGGCGCCGAGCTCAAGGCGATGCAGGAGGTGATCACGCTCAGCGTGTTCGCGGTGTTCTCCGTCGCCTATCTGGGCGAGCGGCTGACGGTGAACCACGTCGTCGGCTTCGCGCTCATCGCGGCCGGGGCGTTCTTCGTCTTCAAGGGCCCGCTGCGCTGACCCGTTTCGGGTTGCGTCGCGCGGGTCCCGCGACATAGGGTCCGGCCGGAAATCGATGCCCGGAGCTCGCAAATGGCCTTCCTCGCCGACGCGCTGTCGCGCGTAAAGCCGTCCGCCACCATCGCGGTCACCCAGAAGGCGCGCGACCTCAAGGCGGCGGGCCGCGACGTCATCTCGCTCGGCGCCGGCGAGCCCGATTTCGACACGCCGCAGAACATCAAGGACGCGGCGATCGACGCGATCCGGCGCGGCGAGACCAAGTACCCCCCGGTCGCCGGCATCGCGCCGCTGCGCGAGGCGATCGCGCAGAAGTTCAAGCGCGAGAACGGGCTCGACTACCGGCCTTCGCAGACCATCGTGGCGACCGGCGGAAAGCAGATTCTCTACAACGCCTTCGTCGCGACGCTTAACCCCGGCGACGAGGTGATCGTGCCGGCGCCGTACTGGGTGAGCTACCCCGAGATGGTCGCGCTCAACGGCGGCACGCCGGTGATCGTCGACACCCGGATCGAGCACGGCTTCAAGCTGCGCGCCGAGGATCTCGAGGCGGCGATCACGCCCCGGACCAAGTGGGTGCTGCTCAACTCGCCCTCGAACCCCTCCGGCGCGGCCTATTCGCGGGAGGAGATCAAGGCGCTGACCGACGTGCTGCTGCGCCACGAGCATGTCTGGGTGCTGACCGACGACATGTATGAGCACCTCGTATTCGGCGGCTTCGAGTTCACCACGCCCGCCCAGGTCGAGCCGGCGCTCTACGACCGCACGCTGACCATGAACGGCGTCTCCAAGGCCTATTGCATGACCGGCTGGCGCATCGGCTACGCGGCGGGGCCGGACAAGCTGATCCGGGCGATGGAGATGGTGCAGGGCCAGCAGACCTCCGGCGCCTGCTCGATCGCCCAGTGGGCGGCGCTCGAGGCGCTCGCCGGACCGCAGGACTTCCTGCCGGGCTTCCGCGAGGCGTTCGAGCGGCGGCGCGACCTCGTGGTCTCGATGCTGAACCAGGCGCGCGGCCTGTCCTGCCCGACGCCGGAGGGCGCGTTCTACGTCTACCCGTCCTGCCAGGGCGCGCTCGGCCGCAAGGCGCCTTCGGGCAAGACCATCGAGACCGACGAGGACTTCGTCTCCGAGCTGCTCGAGGCCGAAGGCGTCGCGGTGGTGCACGGCTCGGCCTTCGGCCTCGGCCCGAACTTCCGCATCTCCTATGCGGCCGCCGACGAGACGCTGGAGGAGGCCTGCCGGCGCATCCAGCGTTTTTGCGCGGAACTGCGCTGACGCGGCCGAACGAAAGCCGCAGTCGGAGCGTTCGGTCATCGCGGGGACGACACCCGGGAGACCCACCACCATGCACGCAACGATCAGGGCCGGCCTCGTCGCGGCCGGCTGCCTCGCCGCCGGCGCGGCGCTCGCGGCCGACGCCAGCCACCCGTCCGTCACCATTTCGAAGCAGCGGCAATACTATCAGCCGGCGTCGGGCTACCAGGTCGGCACGCTGACCTGCGAGACGCCCGGCACGATCGGCTATGTGGTCGGCTCCCGGCGGGAGCTCTCCTGCGTCTACCGGCCGAGCGCCGGCCGCAACGCGGTCGACCTCTATATCGGGCGCATCAACAAGGTCGGCGTCGACGTCGGCGCCACCGGGCCGGGCGTGCTCGCCTGGGCCGTCGTGGCGCATTCCAACGACCTCGGGCCGGGCGATCTCGCCGGCAAGTATCTCGGCGCCTCGGCGAGCGCGGCGGCGCTGATCGGCGTCGGCGCCAACGTGCTGGTCGGCGGCTCGGACGCCACCGTCTCGCTGCAGCCGATCAGCCTCGAGGGCCACACCGGCATCGCGGTCGCGGCCGGCCTGTCGTCGCTGACGCTCGATCCGATCTGACGCGCGCGCCCTCGCGGGCTCGTGACGACGCGATGCGGCCGGAGGCGTAACCTCCGGCCGTTGTCGTTCGTAGATCCTCGCAGCGAACACCTGCCGCGGAGACCATCATGCTCATCCGACGCGTCCCGTCCTGGGCGATCCCCGAATCCGAGGCGACGCCCGAGCGTGTCTGGCTGAACCGGCGCAGCTTCATCGCCGCGGCGGGCCTCGCCGGCGCCGGCCTCGCGGCGTCCCCCGCGAGCGCGTTCTTCGGCTTCGGCGAGAAGAAGGCCGCAGCCCCCCAGCCGCCGGACCCCTCCGCCGGGCTCTACCCGGTGAAGCGCAACGAGGCCTACGCGCTGGACCGGCCGGTGACGCCGGAATCCTACAATCTCGGCTACAACAACTATTACGAGTTCAACACCTCGAAGAGCGTCGCCGAAGACGCCGCCGCGCTGCCGATCCGGCCCTGGACCATCAAGGTCGGCGGCATGGTGGAGAAGCCGTTCGAGATCGGCATCGACGACCTGCTGAAGAAGCTGCCGCCCGAAGAGCGGCTCTACCGCCACCGCTGCGTCGAGGCGTGGTCGATGGCGCTGCCCTGGTCGGGCATCCCGCTCAAGGACTTCGTCGCGATGGCGAAGCCGCTCGGCTCGGCCAAATACGTGGTGATGAAGACCTTCCTCAACCCCGACGTCGCGCCCGGCCAGGCGAGCCCGCTGTTCGACTGGCCCTACACCGAGGGCCTGACCATGGCGGAGGCCACCAACGACCTCGCCTTCCTGGCCACCGGCGCCTATGGCAAGCCGCTCGCCCGCCAGATGGGCGCCCCGATCCGCCTCGCGGTGCCGTGGAAATACGGCTTCAAGTCCGTCAAGGGCATCGTCAGCGTCGAGTTCACCGACAAGCGGCCCAAGACGCTGTGGGCGGTCGCCGGCCCCGGCGAATACGGTTTCTGGGCCAATGTGAACCCGGAGGTGCCGCACCCGCGCTGGAGCCAGGCCAGCGAGCGCGTGCTCGGCACCAACGAGCGGCGGCCGACGCTGCTGTTCAACGGCTACGCCGAGCAGGTCGCCGGCCTCTACAAATGGCTCGGCAACGAGGAGCTGTACCGCTGAGCCCTGCGCCGCGCCGCGCTTTTCCGGCCCCGTCGCGGCTGCGCGGGCGGCGGCGGGGCTTCCGCCTCGGTTGACCTGACGCCCTCCCGCAGGCCGCGGCTCAGCCGTCGAAATCGACCCGGTCGCGCTGCTCGGCGAGGCACGCGCAGTCGAGATCGCCCTGGCAGCGGCCGGCCCTTCGGCAGCCGACCGACAGGCAGGCGCGCCACAGCCCATAGGCGTCCGACAGTTTTCGGCACCGCGAGCGCTTCGGGCGCCGGCGCCGGCAGGCCCCTGCGGCGCGGCCATAGGCG
>NZ_JBJKEX010000284.1:0-4011 GCF_045505405.1 Hansschlegelia beijingensis
TGTTCGGGGTTCTGGCCCGCCGCTCGGACGTCGTGCTGTGCGAGGCGATCACCTATCCGGGCGCCCGCGCCATCGCGGCGCAGCTCGGCCTCCGGCTCGTCGGCCTGCCGATGGACGAGCACGGGGTGACGCCGCAGGCGCTGACGGAGGCCTGCGAGCGGCTCGCCCCGAAGGCGCTCTATCTCAACCCCACGCTGCAGAACCCGACGACGCTGACGATACCGGAGGATCGGCGCGCCGAGCTCGCCGCGATCGCCCGCAGCTTCTCGCTGCCGATCGTCGAGGACGACGCCTATGGCTTCGTGCCGACCGCCAAGATCTCGCCCTTCGCGGCGCTCGCGCCGGAGCTGACCTGGCACATAGCGGGCCTCGCCAAATGCATCGGGGCCGGGCTCAGGACGGCCTATGTGGTGCTGCCGAGCGCGCGCGCCGGCTTCCCCTTCGCGGCGGCGCTGAAGGCCGCGAACGTGATGGCGTCGCCGCTCACGGTCGCGCTCGCCACGCGCTGGATCGAGGACGGCACCGCCGACACGATGCTGCGCTTCATCCGGCGCGAGACGATGGCCCGGCAGGCGCTGGCGGCCGAGATCCTGCCGGCGGGCTCGTTCCGGGCCGATCCGCTGAGCTTCAACCTCTGGGTCACGCTGCCGAAGCCCTGGACCCGCGCGGCCTTCGTCGACCAGATGCGGCCGACGGGCCTCGGCATGGTGGCGAGCGACGCGTTCACGGCAGGCGGCGCGCCCGAGGAGGCGGTGCGCGTCTGTCTCGGCGGGCCGGCGACCCGCGACAAGATCCGTCACGGGCTCGAATTCATGGAGCACGCGCTCGGCGAGGCGCCGGTCGCGAGCTTTCTCTAGCCCGCCGCCAGCACGCCGACGCTCCACGGCGCCCCGATGTCCGACTTCACGAAGCCCAGCACCGGCACCGGCCCCTCCCGGGTCAGATCGAGATCGTAGGTGACGCGCGCGCCGTAGCGGCCGGGCGCCTGGGGGTCGTGGCGCACCTTGTCGAAGGCGACCACGCGGGTGCCGAGGCTGAAGGCCTCCTTGAGGTCGTGCGTCACCATGATGACCGTCATGCCGAGCTTGGCCCAGAGCGGCTTGATCAGCGCATGCATCTGCGCCCGGGTGCCGGGATCGAGCGCGCCGAATGGCTCGTCGAGCAGCAGGACCTTCGGGTTCTTGGCCAGCGCCTGCGCGATCGCGAGGCGCTGCTGCATGCCGCCCGAAAGCGCGCTCGGATGCTTGTCGCGATGGGCGGAGAGCCCGACCTGCGCGATCAGCGCCTCGGCCTTGTCGCGCGCCTCGCGCCGCGCGGCCCCGAACAGGCGGCCGAAGACGCGGGATCTGCCGAGCTCGTAGGCGAGCAGCACGTTCCCCAGCACCGTGAGGTGCGGGAACACCGAATAGCGCTGAAACACGACCCCGCGGTCAGGTCCCGGCTCGTCGGGAAGCGGCTCGCCGTCGATCAGCATCCGGCCGCGCGTCGGCCGCTCCTGCCCCAGAACCATGCGCAGGAAGGTGCTCTTGCCGCAGCCGGAGGGGCCGACGATCGCCAGGAAGGCGCCGGATGCCACCTCGAGATTGAGGTTCTCGAGCACGATCTGGTCGCCATATTCGACCCAGACATTCTCGACCGTGATCGCGCTCATCGCCGCTCTTCCGCATAGGCCCAGGGAAAGGCCGAGCGCGCCAGCCGCGCGAGCCCGAAATCCATCACGAAGGCGATCAGCGTGATCCAGGCCACGTAAGGCAGGATGACGTCCATCGCGAGGTAGCGGCGCACCAGGAAGATCCGGTAGCCGAGGCCGGAATCCGAGGCGATGGCCTCCGCGGCGATCAGGAACAGGAAGGCCGGCCCGAGCTGCAGCCGGACGGTCTCGATGAGCCGCGGCGTGATCTGCGGCAGCACCACCCTGAGCACCGCCGTCCAGCTCGAGGCGCCGAGCGTCTGGGCCTTCACCAGCTGCTCGCTCGGGATCGCCTGCACGGCGAGGGTGACGTCGCGCACGATGGGCGGCGCGACGCCCACGATGATGAGCACGACCTTCGACAGTTCGCCGAGCCCGAAGACGATGAACAGGATCGGCAGCACCGCCATCGGCGGGATCATGGATATGACCGCGACCAGCGGGCCGCCGGCGGCCGTGACCACCGGCAGCGCGCCGATCGCGACGCCGAGCGTCAGGCCGATCAGGGTCGCGCAGCCAAGACCGATCGCCAGCCTGCGGAGGCTCGAGGCGGTGTCGGCCACCATGGTGATCTCGCCGGTGCGGCGGTCCTGCTCGGTGGCGAGGCGCCCCACCGTGTCGGCCATCTCGGAGATCGGCGGCAGCAGCTTGTCGTTCGGGTTCGCGGCGCGCCGCTCGGCCGAGCCAATGACATAGACGGCCGCGAGCAGCACGAAGGGCAGCAGGGCGAGCAGGAGCCGGGCCCCCGCGCCCGGACGGACGTTCATCGCGCGACGCATACACACCTCATCAAAGCCGCGGGATGACGCGGAGAAGTCGCCCCGGGCGGCGCGAGGCGCCGCCCGGATCGGGTGCGGGGAGCGTCTCCGCTCAAAGCTTTCCGTCGGCTGCCATCTTCGCGAAGGTCGAGTCGAAGCGCAGCTTCACGTTGTTCGCGTCCCCAAGCGTCTTGCCGCCCGGGAAGCCGATGCCGACGACGTCCTTCGACTTGGCGCCTTCGCCGAGCAGGCCGTGGTCGAACGAGAAGGTGCGGACGAGCTCCATGGTCTTCACGACGTCGGGGCTCTCGATGAGGGCGACCGCCTCGGCCGGATCGGAGAACAGCCTGGTGCCGCGGAGCTGCGCCTCGAAGCCGGCGAGGTCCGTGCCGGACGCCTTGGCCATCGCGGTCTTGGCCTCGCGGGCCTTGTCGCTGTCGCCCGACATCAGCGCCAGGGTCTCGTACCAGATCCCCGTGAGCGCCTTGCCGAAGTCCGGATTGTCCTTGAGCGTCTCGGTGTTGACGGCGAGGCAGTCGATGATCTCGCCGGGGATCTTGGAGCTGTCGAACAGCTCGGTCGTGCCGGGCTCGGCCTTCACCTCGGCCAGCATCGGGTTCCAGGTCACGACATGCGTGACGTCCGGCGACTTGTAGGCGCTGGCGATGTCGGCGTCGGAGGTGTTGACGACCTTCACGTCCTGCTCGCTCATGCCGGACATGTCGAGGGCGCGCGCCAGCAGGTAGTGCGACACCGAAAGCTCGACGAGGTTGATGCTCTCGCCCTTCAGGTCCGGGATCGACTTGGCGGTCTTGGAGACGATGCCGTCATTGCCGTTCGAGAAGTCGCCCACGATCAGCAGCGTCGTGTCGACCCCGCCGGCCGCCGGGATGGTCAGGCCGTCCATGTTGGTCAGGCCGACCGCGTCGAACTTGCCCGCGGTGAACTGGTTGATCGACTCCACGTAGTCGTTGAGCTGGGTGAACTTGATGTCGATGCCGTATTTGTCGGCCCACTTTTTGACGATGCCGTTCTCGGCCGCGTACTGCCACGGCATCCAGCCGACATAGATCGTCCAGGCGACGTTGAAGCTCTTCTTCGGCGCGGCCTCGGCCGGCGCGGAGAAGGCCATGAGCGAAAGGGCGAGCGCGGCGGTCAGTTTGCGCAGCATGGCTGCTCCTCGGTCGTGCGGCGTCTCGGCCGCGTCGTTTCCAGGGGAGTTCGCCGCAAGCGTGGAGGTCGGTTCGCGGCGGCGAACCCGTGCAGTGACCTCCCGGGCTTTTGCCCCGCCGTGTCTTCCCGCTCTGAGGCCGCGGAAAGTGCGTCTCTCGGACCAGCGCCGCCGCTATGGCGACCGGAACCCTAGACGCTCTGCACGACCATGATCGAGCAAGCGCCGTGCCAGCGCCACTTCGGGCGCGCCGCAGCGGCCCGGCGCGACCCATCTCGCGCCCGGCGCCCAAAGATTGAGCAAAGGGTACTTATTGCAGCGCGGCGGAGCCGTCAGGCGCCGGCAAGCGCGGCGAGCCAGCGGCGGATCGTGACGTTGGTCTGCGCCTTTAG
>NZ_JBJKEX010000285.1:0-4008 GCF_045505405.1 Hansschlegelia beijingensis
CGCGCGCGGCGCTGGATCAGGCTGAGCCTTGCGCCCGAGACGCTGGCGCCCGCCGGCAGCGGCGTGGCGGCCACACGGTCGAGCCCGATGATCCGCACGACCTCTTCGACGAGGTCGGCCTTGCCCTCGATGTCGGGCCGCCAGCTCGGGACGGCGACCTTGAGCCGGTCCCCCTGGCCGGTGACCCAGAAGCCCAGCATGCCGAGCGTCGCCTTGATCTCGGCCGGAGCGAGATCCAGACCGGCGAGCCGCCGCACCTCGGAGACGGGGAAGTCGATGATCAGGTTCCGCTCCGGAACGGCGCCGGCCGAGACGATCTCAGAGGCTTCCCCGCCGCAGAACTCCAGCACAAGCTGGGTCGCGAGCTCGAGGCCGGGCAGCGCGAAGGCCGGATCGACGCCGCGCTCGAAGCGGTACCGGGCGTCCGAATTCACGTTCAGCGCACGGCCGGTGCGGGCGATGTTTAGCGGGTCCCAGAGCGCGCTCTCGATCAGGACGTCGGTCGTGTCCTGATCGCAGCCGGTGGCGGCTCCGCCGATGACGCCGGCGAGCGACTGCACGCCATTGTCGTCCGCGATGACGCACATCGTCTCGTCGACCGCGTAGGTCTTGCCGTCGAGCGCGAGGAAGCTTTCGCCGCGGCGGCCACGGCGCACCAGGAGGTCGCCCTTCACCTTGGCGGCGTCGAACACGTGCAGCGGCCGGTTGCGGTCGAAGGTCATGTAGTTGGTGACGTCGACCAGGGCGTTGATCGGCTTCTGGCCGATCGCCTTGAGGCGTCGGCGCAGCCACTCGGGCGACTGACCGTTCCGGACCCCGCGCACCAGCCGCAGCGCGAAGAACGGCGACAGCGGCTCCGCGTCGCCGAAATCGAAGCGCACCGCGGTCGGGCACGGGAAGGCGCCCGCGATCGGCTTGATGACGGGGTCGCGCAGTTCGCCGATCTCGGCGGCCGCGAGGTCACGCGCGACGCCGTGGACGCCGAGGCAGTCCGGCCGGTTCGGGGTGACGGCGATCTCGATCACCGGATCGTCCAGCCCGACCATGGGGGCGAAGGGGCGGCCGACCGGCGCGTTCTCGGGCAGCTCCATGATGCCGTCATGGTCGTCGCCGAGGCCGAGCTCGCGCGAGGAGCACAGCATGCCGCCCGAGGCGACGCCGCGGATCTCGGATGCGCCGAGCTTAACGCCGCTCACCGGGATCACCGTGCCGGGCGCGGCGAACACCACCTTGAGGCCCTGCCGCGCGTTCGGAGCGCCGCACACCACCTGCAACGGCGCGCCCTTGCCGACGTCCACCATGCAGACCTGGAGCTTGTCGGCGTTCGGGTGCCGCTTGGCCTCGAGGATGTGGCCGACGATGAACGCCGACAGATCGCCCGCCTTGTCCTCGACGTCCTCGACCTCGAGCCCGACGCGCGTCAGCGTGTCGGTGACCGTCTTCAGGTCGGCGTCGCCGCCGAGGTGCTCTTTCAGCCAAGAGAGGGAGAACTTCACGACGACAGCCCTCCGGCCAGAGTCGGGAAGTCGAGGGGGCGGAACCCGTAATGCGAAAGCCAGCGGGCGTCGGCGCCGAACAGGTCGCGCAGATCCGGCATGCCGTATTTCAGCATCGCGATGCGGTCGATGCCGATGCCCCAGGCGAAGCCCTGCCAGACGTCAGGGTCGAGACCGCAGTTCCTGAGCACGTTGGGGTGCACCATCCCGCAACCGAGAATCTCGAGCCAGTCGTCGCCCTCGCCGATGCGGATCTCGTTCGGCAGCTTGCGGCAGCGGACGTCGACCTCCATCGAGGGTTCGGTGAAGGGGAAGAAGGACGGGCGGAAGCGCAGCTCGACCGACGGCACCTCGAAGAAGGTCTTGAGGAATTCCTCCAGCACCCACTTCAGGTGGCCGAGATGGGCGCCGCGATCGATCACCAGCCCCTCGACCTGGTGGAACATCGGCGTGTGCGTCTGGTCCATGTCGAAGCGGTAGGTGCGGCCGGGGCAGATCACCCGGATCGGCGGCTCCTGCGACTGCATCGTGCGGATCTGCACCGGGCTGGTGTGCGTCCGAAGCAGCAGGCGTTCGCCGTTCTCCTTCTCCGGCAGGAAGAAGGTGTCGTGCATCTCGCGCGCCGGATGCCCGACGGGGAAGTTCAGCTTGGTGAAGTTGAGGTCGTCGGTCTCGATGTCCGGACCTTCGGCGACGGAGAACCCCATCGCGGAGAAGATCGCCACGAGCTCGTCGGTGACCTGGCTGACCGGATGGATGCGGCCGGTCTCGAGCGGGCTCTCCCGCACCGGGAGCGAGACGTCGAGCGTTTCGGCCGCGAGCCGCGCCTCGAGCGCGGCGTCCGCGAGCGCCGTCTTCTTTTCCGCGATGGCGGCGGCGACGCGGTCGCGCAGCGCGTTCAGCGCCGGGCCGACGGTCTTGCGTTGCTCGGGGTCCATGCCGCCGAGCGTCTTCATCTTCTCGGAGACGGAGCCCTTCTTGCCGAGCGCCGCGACGCGCACGGCCTCGAGCGCGGCCTCGTCGGACGCCGCGCCGATAGATGCGAGGATTTCGGCTTCGAGGGAGTTCAGGCTGTCGATGTCGGACATGGGAGGACGCCGCTTCTTCTGGCCGCCGACGGAATATCCGGTCGACCGTGAAACGCAACGTCATCCCCCGGTTCATCCGGGGGATCCACTGAGGGCGTGAGCTCTGCGGGAGCCGTGGATGCCCCGGATGGACCGGGGCATGACGAGCTTTGGGAGAGGGCGTCCCGAAAGGACGCCGCCGTCAGGTCACGCGCTGGGGAGCGCGGCCTTCGCCTTCTCGGCGAGCGCGGCGAACGCGGCCGGCTCGGCGATCGCGAGCTCCGACATCGTCCGGCGGTCCATCTCGATGCCGGCGAGGGCGAGCCCGTTGATGAAGCGCGAATAGGTCAGGCCGTGCTCACGCACGGCGGCGTTGATGCGCTGGATCCAGAGCGCCCGGAAGGTCCGCTTCTTGTTCTTGCGGTCCCGGTAGGCGTACTGCATCGACCGATCGACGGCCGCCTTGGCGGCGCGGATCGTGTTCTTGCGACGGCCGTAGAAGCCCTTCGCGGCGGCGAGGGTCTTCTTGTGTTTTGCGTGGGACGTAACGCCCCGTTTCACGCGAGCCATGGTCTAATCTCTCAAGCGTCTGTGGCGGGAAGCAGCGTCAGCCGTAGGGCAGGAACGTCCTGACGATCCGCGCGTCCTGCGGCGTCAGGATGGTGGTGCCCCGCTGATTGCGGATCTGCTTGTTGGTGCGCTTGATCATGCCGTGGCGCTTGCCAGCCTGGGCAGAGATGACCTTGCCGGTCCCGGTGAAGCGGAAGCGTTTCTTCGCCGCCGACTTCGACTTGATCTTGGGCATTTCGCTCTCCGAAGTGAGGAGAGGCCTCGCTGAACGATCGCGCCGCCGCCGGCGAACCGGAGACGGAGAGATCAGGCGCAAAGCCTCGAGCATGGGGCGCGCCACGGCAGCCCATACTGGCCGGGCCCGCGCGGAAGCGGGGCTTATAGGCCGCAGCCCGCCGATTTGCAACGGTCGAAGGCGCGGAGCCGCCTCTCTCCGGCAGCTACCTGGGCGGCGTCAGGGCGAGGCCGATGCTGCGCCCGGGCGCATTGCTGATCTGCAGCGTCGCCGGACCGGCCGAAAGCTCGTAACGCAGCGTCTTGCGCGCCCCCTCGCAATCCGTGACGCCGGAGAACTCGGTCGGCTGAAGCGCCTGGCCGTCCTGCACCAGATCGGTCCAGGCGGTTTCGGTCAGGGTGATCTGGTAGACGCCGGGCCGCGCCTCAAAGCGCAGCGTGCCGCCCTGCGACCGGGGCGCGGACCTCCGCTGCGGCGGAAGAACGAAATCCGCCGACGCGTCCTCCTTCAGCTCGAGGCGAAACCCGACGGGGCCTGCGACGTCGGCGCTCGCCCCGCTCTTCACCCAGCGCGGCTGCGCCAGCAGTTCAAGGTCGGCCGCGATCGGCCAGGCGAAAGCGCCGCAGCCGCCGGTCTGGGC
>NZ_JBJKEX010000286.1:0-3977 GCF_045505405.1 Hansschlegelia beijingensis
CCCATTCACCACGATCGACCGCGATGGCGTTGGAGAGCTGGTGGCGATCGGCGTCGAGCGCGGCCTCGTCCACCGCTAGCGGCCCGAGCATGAGGCCCGGCCGGTCGCCGAGCGCCACATGCCAGAAGCGCAGCGTGCCGAGCAGGCGCCCATCGGCGTCCACCGCGGCGAAGGAAAGGCCCTGAGCCGGCAAGCGCCGCTCGCGCAGCCGCTCGCACGTCTTCATGAACCGGGCCGGGCCGAACGCGCGATCGAGCAGCGCCTCGCGGGCCCCGGCGTCAGCCGGAGCCTCGTCCCTGATCAGGATCATCGCCGCCTCCGTCAGATGACGTGCGAAGCGAGCGGCAGGAAGCCGTTGAAGGCCACCGCCGCATAGGTCGTGGTGTAGGCGCCGCAGGCCTCGATCAGAACCTTGTCGCCGATCGAGAGGCTGACCGGCAGCGGATACGGCGTCTTCTCGTACAGGACGTCGGCGGAATCGCAGGTCGGACCGGCGAGAACGCACGGCGCCGTCGCGCCGCCGTCATGGGCGGTGCGGATCGGGTACCGGATCGCCTCGTCCATCGTCTCGGCGAGGCCGCCGAACTTGCCGATGTCGAGATAGACCCAGCGGATTTCGTCCTCGGCGTCGGACTTCTTCGACACCAGCACGACCTCGGCCTCGATCCAGCCGGCGTCGCCGACCATGCCGCGGCCCGGCTCGATGATGGTTTCGGGGATGCGGTTGCCGAAATGCGTGCGCAGGGCCTCGAAGATCGACGCGCCATAGGCCTCGACCGCCGGGATGTCGCGCAGGTAGCGGGTCGGGAAGCCGCCGCCGAGATTGACCATGGACAGCGCGAGGCCGCGCCGCTCGCACTCGCGGAAGATCTCCGCCGCGGAGCCGAGCGCCGCATCCCACGCGCCGACATTGTTCTGCTGCGACCCGACGTGGAACGACACGCCATAGGCGACCAGCCCGCGCAGATGCGCGTGCTCGAGCACGTCCGCCGCCATCTCGGGCGCGCAGCCGAACTTGCGCGACAGCGGCCATTCGGCGCCCGCGCCGTCGGCCAGGATGCGGCAGAACACCTTGGAGCCGGGGGCGGCGCGCTCGATCTTCTCGACCTCTTCCCGGCAATCGACCGCGAACAGGCGCACGCCACGGGCGTAGGCCGCCGCGACGTCGCGCTCCTTCTTGATCGTGTTGCCGAACGAGATGCGGTCGGCCGACGCGCCGGTCGCCAGCGCCATGTCGATCTCGGCGACCGACGCGCAATCGAAGCACGAGCCGAGCTCGGCCAGCAGCTTCAGGATCTTCGGATCGGGGTTCGCCTTGACGGCGTAGAACACGCGCGTGTCCGGCAGCGCGTGCGCGAACTTGGCGTAGTTCGCGCGCACGACCTCGCTGTCGACGACGAGAACCGGCCCGTCGGACTGGCCGTCAGCGAGGAAGCGTCGGACTCGGTCGTTGCCGAGAGCGTCGAGATGCGAGGTCATGGCGGGAAGTCCCCAAGCAACGTCAGTGGCCGGTGGATCGACGCCCTCCGTTCGCCCGCGCTGTGGAGACGCGGCCGTCCGATAGTTGCGTCGTTCCGTGACCGCCCCCCTCGCGGGTCGCGGCCGTCGATCACGCCGTAGTCGCGATGACCCTCCGGACGGATGTGATCCGGCCGATCAGGTCTTCGCCACGCTTGGGACTTGGGGATGAACCCGCGACCCGCGCGCCCGGCAAGGATGTAGTCGCCTCTTCAGTGACCCCGGCCTGTGGAGAGCCGGGAGAGACCAAAAAAGCCCTCTACGTCGTTGCTTCACGTCGCGTCCGCCGCCGGAGAGGCGACTTAGAGCCGGTTGGGATTTCCGGCCATCGGGTTGCCCGGCGGGGAGTTCCCGCCAACCCGACACACGACACAGGCACGCGCGAAATTGGGCAGGCGCGGAGATAGGGGCGTTCGCGCCCGCATGCAAGCGGCATCTTGGTTTGTGACAGGGTTTTTTGATGCTGCGGTCGTTGCGCAACGCCGCTGCGAGGCGAGGGCCCCTGCTTGCCGGCCGCCGCGCTCCCCGGTTAGAATCCGCCGACGGCCAGAACCTCCCCTCCGGCCGTCGGCGCGCAACCTTCTCCGAGTAAACGCAGGCCGCCTCGCGGCCTGCCGCGAGTTCTGATCCGCATGACTGACAGCGTCACTCGCCCGCTCAGCCGCCGGCGCGCGCTTGGCCTCGGCCTCGCTGTGGCCGGCTCCGCCTTGATAGGGGGGCGGGCGGCGGCCCAGCAGCCGGAGCCCGCCGCCTTCGGCTATCACGACGTGCTCAGGCGGGCGCGCGAACTGGTCTCAAAGCCCTACGACCCGGGCGTGAGGGAGCTCCCCCAGGAGCTCCGCAATCTGAATTTCGACCAGTACCGGGAGATCCGCTTCCGGTCCGACCGCGCGCTGCTCGCGGGCGGCGGCGGACAGTTCCGCATGCAGATGTTCCACCCCGGCTTCCTGTATCAGCGTCCGGTGGTGGTGAACGTGGTGCGTGACGGGATCGCCACGCCCGCCCCGTACTCGGGCGCGCTGTTCGACTACGGCGCCAACAAGTTCCAGCGGCCGCTTCCGGTCGATCTCGGCTTCGCGGGCTTCCGGCTGCATTACCCGCTGAACGACCCGCGGGTGTTCGACGAGCTCATCTCGTTCGTGGGCGCGAGCTATTTCAGGGCGCTCGGCCGGAACCAGGTCTACGGCCTGTCGGCGCGCGGCATCGCGGTGAACTGCGGCGGGCCGGAGCCGGAGGAGTTTCCGGACTTCCGCGAGTTCTGGGTCCAGATGCCGGGTCCCGACGACGAGAGCGCCACCATCTACGCCTTGCTCGACGGCGCGTCAGTGACCGGCGCCTATCGCTTCACCGTCTATCCCGACGTCGAGACCGTGGTCGACGTGACCGCGACGCTGATCCCGCGCAGGCCCATCGCGAAGCTCGGCGTCGCGCCGCTCACCTCGATGTTCTTCTACGCCGAGAACCAGCGCCGGCATTTCTCGGATTTCCGCCCGGAGCTGCACGATTCGGACGGGCTGCTGATGCAGACCAGCAGCGGCGAGTTCGTCTGGCGGCCGCTGCGCAACCCGAAGACCCCGCAGATCTCGGCCTTCTGGGACCGGGATCCCAAGGGCTTCGGCCTGATGCAGCGCGACCGGCTGTTCGAGCACTACCAGGACCTCGACCTGAACTACCAGGTGCGGCCGAGCTACTGGATCGAGCCGCACGAGGGCTGGGGGGAGGGCCGCGTCGAGCTCGTCGAGCTGCCGACCGACGACGAGAGCAACGACAACATCGTGGCCTTCTGGGTGCCGTCCGCGCCCGCCGAGGTCGGCAAGGAGCGCAGCTTCGGCTACCGCATCCGCGCCATGACCTCGGACGCGCGGCTGCACACCGGCGGACGGGCGGTGAACACCTATCCGACCCGCGCCGCCGCGCTCGGCTCCGCCGAGCCGGTGCCGCCGGGCACGCAGCGCTTCATCATCGACTTCTCGGGCGGCGACCTCGGCTTCTTCCTGGCCGACCCGACGCGCGTCTCGGTGGTGCCGTCGACCTCCTCGGGGGCGATCCTGCGCACCTTCGTGACGCCCAACCCGAAGATCGGCGGCTTCCGGGTCGGGGTCGACGTGCAGGCCGACACCGGCAAGACGATGGAGCTGCGCGCCTTCCTGAAGGCGGGCGACCGGGCGCTGACGGAAACCTGGACCTTCCCCTACGCGCCCGAGAACGCCCCCTAGGCGCGGCTGACCGCGACGCTCTTCACCAGCGCGTAGACGACGCGGCCCGGGGCGAGGTCGAGCTCGGCGGCCGCGCGGCGGGTGATCTCGGCGCGCAGCACGGCGCCGCCGACGTCGACCGAGACCGAGGCGTAGGGCCCGTCGCCCCCTCTTCGGACACCTCGTGCCGGATCTCGGCGGTCTGGCCGACCTCCAGATCCTCGAACGCGATTTGCGGGCGCGTCTGGTGCTCGTCGTCCAGCG
>NZ_JBJKEX010000287.1:0-3968 GCF_045505405.1 Hansschlegelia beijingensis
GCCGGCGATGTCGCTCGAGGCCTGAGCGGCCGCGTAGGCGGCGCGCGCCTCGGCGAGCGCGCGGTCGAGTTCGGCCAGGCCTTCCGGGGTCACCAGATTGCGGTGGGACGAGATCGGCCGGTCCGGCAGATTGGCCGCGACCGACTCGAAATCCTGCTCCTTGGTGAAAGCGACGCTCATTTTTCCGACTCTCCGACCCCGACGCTGTCCGGGAGATTTTGAAGTAACCCCCGCAGACGCCGCTCCCGCCCGCAAGCGCCTCCGAAGACGCTTCCCCCGGGTGGGGATGAGAGAAGGGTGGGGGAGAGGAGGGCGAATGTCGAGGTCGCAGCGCTCCCAACACGTCGTGGAGGACGCGGCGCGGGCGGTGGTCAACCTCGCGACCTTCCTGTCCGGCGCCAGCGGCTTCGTCTGCACCTTCTCCGCCAACCGCGCCGAGGCCTGCGGCCACGCGCTGAAGATTCCGGACCACGAGGACTGAGCCCGCCGCGCCCGGCGCCGGAACGGCGGACATGCGTCCGCGGCCCGCGCGGAAAAGCGCGGTTGGAGGGCTGAAGAAATCGCCCCTCCGGGGAGGGGAAGGCGCGGGACGTCGGGTCGCCGCTCTGGGGGTAGTGGGGATGCCGGCTTCCCGGCGTCCCGCGCGCGGTGTTTGGTGCGTCGCGTCCCCGCTCTCCGGCGGCGCGGAGGCGAAAGCTCCGCGCGGCCTTCATCCTGAGCAAGACCGCCAGACGCTTATCGCGATAAAATTTACCCCTTGACAGAAGCCGGGGTCCGACCAAACTCGATTTTATCGCGATAAGAGTTATCGCGATTGATTAGGATGGAGAACTCCAATGAAGACCTTCTTCTTCGCCCTCGCGACAGCGGCCCTCGTCAGCACCGGCGCCTATGCGCGCGGCGACAACGCTTCGACCCAGCGCTACCTCGACGCACGTGTTCACGCCCTCTCCCTCGAGAAGAGCCGAGCCGAAGGGCTGGACCGCCCTGCTTCTACGGAACCCAAGAGCCGCATGGGCATCACCGGTGGCGTCGGCTCGAACTCTCCCGGCACGACTTCCACCATCGAACATTACGAGCATTCCTAGAACCGCAAGGCCGGGAGCGGCGAGGCGGCGGCTTCGCCGGCGCGCTGCCGTCATGATCACCCTGAGGAGCCAAGCTGCGGCTCCGCGGGGACGGCGCCAGACAGCCGCCAGCACCCTGCTGCGACAGCGGGGCGACTGAGCGACGCTGCTGGCGCCGTTCGCTCAGGAGCCAGACGACCCGGAGCTATTCGCGTCGCTTTTCGGTCCAAGGGCCGCGCCGCACGCAGAGCTGGCCAGCCTCCGTCGCCAGGAAAGGAGCGCGCTTCCGACCGAGACGGGATGTCCCTTGTGCTAGAGACTGATCAAGACATCGTCTCGCGGCATGTCCCATTTGCAAGCGCCTGCTTGCCGACGAGAGGATCGCCCGTGGCCAAAGACCTATGTGGACCCGTGCCGCTCGAGGATCAGCTTTGCTACGCGATATACTCAGCGGGAATTGCGATTCAGCGCCTGTATAAGCCGCTGCTCGACGACCTCGGCCTGACCTATCCGCAATTTCTGGTGCTCAATGTCTTGTGGAGGTCGGACGGCCGGACGGTCGGCGGGATCGCGGAGCATCTGGCGCTGGAGTCCAGCACGCTCACGCCGATGCTGAAACGCCTCGAGGCCGCCGGTCTGGTGCGCCGGTCGCGCAACCCCGACAATGAACGCCAGGTCATCGTCACGCTGACGGATCAGGGTCGCGCGCTGCGGTCCGGGGCAGGCTGCCTTGGCGACGCCCTGCTGACTGCCTCGGGGGAGTCGGCGCAGGAGCTAGGCGAACTGAACAGGCGCGTCAGACAGCTGAACGATGCTCTGTACGGCCACATCCAAGGCTCGGGCGCAGGATCATCGAGAGACCCGTAGCGCCTCAATGAACACGCCGCCCCGCTCCCTCAAACGATCGAGGCCTCGTTCCGAGGCCGAACGAGCAGTACCTTCAGCCCTCCTCAAAATCGTTCATTCTCAGTTCTCTCGCTCGAAGCTGCGGAAAGCCAGAGCCAAGGGTGCCTGCCCGGTGGCCTGCGCTCTCCGATGATCAGGGGTGCGGCCCCTAAGCTGGTCTCCTGATATCTGGCCTGCTCCTCATCTGCATCCCCGCTCGATATGCCCGTTCGGGCGTTCTGCCCCCTGAGAAGCGGTTTCTAAATCCGCATGCCGTCGCATCTCATGCACGCGGGAGACTGGATGAGGCCGTCGCCAGGGCTGCTCGCGCCGCAGCCGCAGAGCGCGTTGGCGCCCTTCTCACCGAGCACGCCAGCCAGCTCTGGGTCGATCAGAATTGGCAAATGGACATCACCGGCGCTAACGGCCTGATCCTGTGCGTGATCCATGTGGCGGCGATGAAGATGGCCGCGACGCAGGGGAAAGCTGACGCGCATGAAAAAGCCCGGCGCGGGGCCGGGCTCAGGTCATTGTGTCTGTAGATACCCGATCATTTTTTGCCCGGCGCCCCCGCACTCCGGGCGCTTCGTCGGAGCGGGCGTTTGAGCCCGTAGTTTCGCCTTCCCAGCTTCCGCACCCTCTCCGAAGACGCTCAGAATCGTCGTCCGCGCCTAGCGCTCCGCGGGGGCGGGCAACTTGTCGATCCGGGGGCGCAGGCCCTCAGGATCATCGCTGATAGGCCGATCTGATCCCGGTCCTGGGGCGCGTCTCGCTGCCGGGTTACAGCCGACGGTCTTCGTGGAACGTGATCATCGCGATCGACATCACGCAAACCGACAGCAGGCCGGCGATCGCGCCCAAGAGGGCAGGCAGCCGAGCGTCGAACAAATTGTATATGTCATGGCCCGCCAGACCACCGGCGACCGTCGAAATCAGGCCATATATGACCATGGTGCCGACGAGCGATCCCTCGGCGGCGCCTCCGGGATGGGAGCCCCTCATCACCTTAAACCGCAGGAAGCTCGCCACGAGCACCGCGGCCCCGCCTGACAGGAGAGCGACGGCCCGCCCACCCAGTCCGGTGCCCTGGACTATCGCGGCCGTGCAGACGCCGATGACCAGTCCGACGGCAATCATGATCAGGATACTGACTGATGGCGAAGCGCCCTGTTGAATTTTCATTGAGATCTCCTGCGGGCTGACGTCGCCGTTTTCTAGTTGAGACGTTGAGTAGCACGCCGCGGCCGCCAGACGAAAGCGATACGATGTCGCAACTTCGGTAGATGCTAGTTGCAAGAGGATAGCCCGCGACTTAATGGTTCTGACCGTCGAACTCGTTCGATTTGAGAGCGACTTTTCGGGCAACCTGATCCCTTCAGCTGGGGATGCCATGAACTGCAAATGAGATTCGGACGAGCAGATCGCCTCCGCCCTTCGGCAGGCCTCGGAACGGGACGATCAAGGAGATCTGCCGCAAGCTGAGCGTGCAGAGGCGACGTTCTACGGGCGGAAAAAGCAGTTCGCCCGCGCCGCGCGCTTCGAGAGGACGAGGTCCGCTTCGAGGCAATGCGCGCCGGCGGCCCGGGCGGGCAGCACCAGAACGTCACCGAAAGCGCGGTTCGTGCGGTGCATGTTCCCACGGGGCTGTGGGCGGTGGCGCGGGACGGCCGTTCCCAGCACCAGAACCGGAAGCGGGCGTTCGAACGCCTCGGCACGCTTCTCGCCGGCGTCGCAGCCAAAGAGGCGCTCGCGGCGAAGCGCGCCGAATGGCTCGACCGGATCTCGGTCGAACGCGGCGATCCGAAGCGGACGTTTCGAGAAACGTGAGAAGCCGGGAACGGCTTCGCCCTCCCAGCTCAAAGCGGACCTTCTGAAGTACCGCTAAGGGTCGATTCCGTTGAAAAACTCGGCCGTTGAAGCGGGGCTCCGTCGCTGATTCACTCCGTCATGCGGGCGGAGGGCGGCGGCGATGATGGGTGAACGGCAGGTCGACCAGGCGGCGCTGTTTTACGAGTT
>NZ_JBJKEX010000288.1:0-3966 GCF_045505405.1 Hansschlegelia beijingensis
CGTGATGGGCCGCGAGGTCGCGCTCGACGAGGCGCTGGCCGCCGCCGCGGAGCTGGTTTCCGCCGCGCGGTCGCCGGTCTATGGCGGGCTCGGCACTGACGTCGACGGCGTCAGGGCGCTCATCAAGCTCGCCAGCAAGACGGGCGGCAGCGTCGACCACTATGCTTCGACGGGCCTGTTCCGGAACATCTCGACCTCACAGCGCAAGGGCTGGATCGCGACCACGCTCGCGGAGGTTCGCAACCATTGCGACCTTCTGGTGGTGATCGGTCCGGACCCCTCGGAGGCGTTCCATCGGCTCTACAACCGGATCACGCCGCCGACCGGCCGCTTCATCAAGGGCAAGCGCAAGGTCGTGTTCCTCGGCGGCGCGCCTTCCGATGAGGCGCGCGTTCAGCTTGAGGGCGCGGAGATCCAGACGATCGACGTTCCGGAAGGCGAGCTTCTGGATGCGCTGTCGCGTCTGCAGGGACTGCTTTCGGATGCTCCGGCCGTTCCGGGCGGCCCCGACCTCGCCGCGCTCGCGGCGGGGCTCAAGGGCGCGCATTACGGCGTGCTCGCCTGGAGCGCTGGCCTGCTCGGCGGCGACGGCGACCTGATCGTGGAGCGGGCCTCGATCATCGTCGACATCCTGAACGTCGACACCCGCGCCGCCTGTCTGCCGCTCGCGGGCCGGGACAACCTGATCGGCGCGAACCAGGCGTTCCTGTGGAACATCGGCTTCCCGCTACGGACCGCGTTCCGCGGCGGCCAGGCCGACCATGACCAGCTGCTCAACAGCACGGAAGAAGCGCTGAAGTCCGGCGATCTGCTGATCTGGACGTCGGCTTTCCGGCCGGAGCAGCCGCCGGCCTTTGAGGGCCAGCTGGTGGCTTTCGCGCATCCGGACACGATCTTCGAGCGCGAGCCGGAGGTGTTCGTGCCGGTCGGTCAGCCCGGACTCGACCATCGCGGGCTCGCGTTCCGCACCGACACCGTGGTGAGCATTCCCCTCGGGCATTATCGCGACGCCGGCCTGCCGAGCATCGCGATGGTGGCCAAGGGCCTTCGGGAGCGTCTGTCATGAGCGCCGTGCGCATCACCGGCGGCAAGGTCCTCGATCCGGCGAACGGCGAAGTCGGGGTCGAGCGCGACGTCTTCATCCAGGACGGCCGCATCGCCGCGGCCGGAGCCGTGGGCGAGGGCGTGATCGAGACGATCGACGCCAGGGGCGGCGTCGTCATGGCCGGCGCGATCGACATCCACACCCATATCGCGGGCGGCAAGTCGAACATCGCGCGTCTGCTGATGGTCGAGGAGCAGCGCGCGATCCGCGAGCCCGCCGGCCCGTTCTGCGCCTGCGGCGGCGGACTTTCGACCATGACCGCGCACGCCACCGGCTGCCGGTACGTGGAGATGGGCTACACTGCGGCTTTCGAGCCTGCGGTGGTCGGCGCCAATGCGCGCCACATGCATTACGAGATGGGCGACATCCCGTTCCTCGACACCGGTGGCTATCTGGTGCTGGGCAACGACGACTTCCTGCTCGATCTCATCGCAAGCGGGGCAGGCCAGCAGGCCGTCAACGACTATGTCGCCTGGATGCTCGCCGCGACCAAGTGCATGGCGATCAAGATCGTCAACCCGGGCGGCATCAACGCGTTCAAGTTCAACGCGCGCAGGCTCGACCTCGACGAGGCGAACCCGCATTACGAGATCACTCCGCGCAAGATCCTCACCACGCTCATCCGGGCGGTGACCGAGCTGGGGCTGGCGCATCCGATTCACCTGCACGGCTGCAATCTCGGCGTGCCGGGCAACGAGCAGACTACGCTCGACACCATCGCGGCGACCGAGGGCCTGCCCCTGCACATGACGCATGTGCAGTTCCACTCCTACGGCACCGAGGGCGACCGGAAGTTCTCCTCGGGCGCGGCCAAGATCGCCGAGGCGGTGAACAAGAACCCGAACATCTCGATCGACGTCGGTCAGATCATGTTCGGTCAGACCGTCACGGCTTCCGCCGACCTGATGTCGCAGCACCGCAACCGCGGCATCGCCACGCCGAAGCGCTGGATCGGCATGGACATCGAGATGGACGCGGCCTGCGGGATCGTGCCGTTCGAGTACAAGGACAAGTCCTTCGTCAACGCGCTGCAGTGGGCCATCGGGCTCGAGCTGTTCCTGCTGGTCGAGGACCCCTGGCGGATATTCCTGACGACCGATCACCCGAACGGCGCTCCCTTCACCACCTATCCGCATCTGCTGCGGCTGCTGATGGACAAGCCGTTCCGGGACGAGCAGTTCGCCAAGCTGCCGAAGTCTGCGCGCAAGCACTCGATCCTGAACGAGCTGAAGCGGGAATACACGCTTGAGGAGATCGCGATCGTCACCCGGGCGGCGCCCGCCAAGATACTCGGTCTGACCGATCGCGGACATCTCGGGGCCGGCGCCGCGGGCGACGTCGTGATCTATCGCGACGATCCCGACCGCGAGGCGATGTTCTCGAAGGCCGAGTACGTCCTGAAGGACGGGCGGGTCGTGGTGAAGGACGGCGAGATCGTCGACGTCGTCTATGGCCGCACCCACTCGGTCGCTCCCGACTACGACAAGAGCATGGACGCCAAGCTCGACCGCTGGTTCGACGAGGCGATCGGCTTCAAGGCCAAGACCTTCAAGATGCGGGACCACGAGATCCGCGACGGACAGGGCACGGTCGTGCACGCCACCAAGAGGTCCGCATGATCCTCAACGGCGTCGAGATCCGCGACAGCTTCGCGGAGGCGTTCCCGATGGTCGGGACGCGTTTGATCATCACGGCGGACACGCCGCGGTGGGCGATGACCGCCGCGAAGACCATGACGGGCTTCGCGACCTCGGTCATCGGCTGCGGCTGCGAGGCGGGCGTTGAGCGCGTCGTTCCGGCCGAGGAGACGCCGGACGGCCGGCCCGGCGTCGCCGTGCTCATCTTCGCGATGGACATCAAGGGGCTGAAGTCGGTCGTGCCGCTCCGCATCGGGCAGTGCGTGCTGACCTCGCCGACCTCGGCCTGCTTCGCCGGCATGACCGGCGGAGACACGGTCTCCATCGGCAAGGCGCTGCGCTACTTCGGCGACGGCTGGCAGATCGCCAAGAACGTCGACGGCCGCAGGATCTGGCGCATCCCGGTCATGGAAGGCGAGTTCGTCTGCGACCATGAGAGCGGCACCACTTCCGGGGTCGGCGGCGGGAACATCCTGATTCTCGCGACCTCGCGCGGCGAGGCGCTCGCCGCCGCGGAAGCCGCCGTCGACGCCATGGAGAAGGTCGAGGGCTGCATCCTGCCGTTCCCGGGCGGCGTGGTGCGGTCCGGCTCGAAGGTCGGCTCGAAGTACAAGGGCATGTTCGCCTCGACCAACAACTTCTACTGCCCGACGCTGCGGGCGCAGACGCAGACGCAGCTTCCGCCGGAGGTCGCCTCGGTGATGGAGATCGTGATCGACGGCGTCTCGCCGGAGGCGGTCTCGGCCTGCACGCGCGCCGGCATCGAGGCGGTCGTCGCGCTCGGCCGCGCCAAGGGCGTGGTGGCGATCGACGCCGGCAACTACGGCGGCAATCTCGGGCCGTTCCACTTCAAGCTGCGGGAGATCATGGCGTGACCGGCGTGATCCTCACCGCGCGCGGCGACTTCGACGCCCGCGTCGACCTTGCCGGCGTGCTGCCCGGCGCAGACGGCGACCTCGCGAAGCGCCCGATCCCCTATGGGGGCCGGGTCGTCGAGCTTGGGGAACTGTTCGACGTCTCGGGCTCGGGCGCCGAGCGGCTGACGATCGAGGGCGGCGACGCTCGCCTCGACGGCGTCGGCGCCGGGCTTTCCGAGGGCGAGATCGTCGTCCGGGGCGACGTCGGCGCGCGGCTGGGCCACCAGATGGAGCGCGATGACGAAGTCGATCACCGTGGTCCACAGCGCGACGTGGCGGATGTTCCTGAGAGCCGCCTCGTCGTTCC
>NZ_JBJKEX010000289.1:0-3963 GCF_045505405.1 Hansschlegelia beijingensis
TGAAGCCGACCTTGAGGTCGGTCTTCTCGGGCTTCAGGCCTTGCGCGAAGACCTCGGTCGCGGTCGCGAGCGGGAACAGCGCGTTGATCCGCTCGCGGCCGCGGCGGCGTTCCGCCTGCGCTTCCGGCTGCCGTTCTCGACCCTTCTGGTCGCGGCCTGCGCGATCGGTCTCGCGCTCGCCCTGCTTGGGCTGCACGCCGAGGCGCTGCTGGAGCAACGCTGGCGCGAGCTGCTGCTGGTGCTGGGCCTGCTCGTGTTCGGCGCCGCCATGACCTTCGACCTGCGCGATCCGGAGCGGCGGACGCTCGCCAGCGACAACGGCTTCTGGCTGCATCTGCTGGCGGCGCCGATGATCGTTCACGCGCTGCTGAGCTTCGTCGTGGCCGATCCGGCCAGCCCCACGCCGTCGGAGGCGGCTGTCGCGGTCGCGATCCTGGCGGCGCTGGCGCTGGTCGCGCTGGTCGTCGACCGCCGCGCCCTGCTGATGTCGGGCCTGATCTATTTCGGCGCGGCGATCGGAGCGCTGATCACCCGCGCGCAGTTCGATTCGGCCACGATCTTCGCCCTGACGCTCGTCATCCTGGGCGTCGTCGTCGTGGCGCTCGGCGCCGGATGGCGTCCCGCGCGTCGACTCTTGCTAGCGCCGCTGCCGCCTTCGCTGCGCGCCGCCGTCCCCTCATCGTCCTGAGATCCCGAACACCCGCATGACCGACCTGTCCCCCCGTGAAATCGTTTCCGAGCTCGACCGCCACATCGTCGGCCAGCGCGACGCCAAGCGCGCGGTCGCGATCGCGCTCAGGAATCGCTGGCGTCGCCTGCAGCTGACGGGCGCGCTGCGGGAAGAGGTGCTGCCGAAGAACATCCTGATGATCGGCCCGACCGGCGTCGGGAAGACCGAGATCTCGCGCCGGCTCGCCCGGCTCGCCAACGCGCCGTTCCTCAAGGTCGAGGCGACCAAGTTCACCGAGGTCGGCTATGTCGGCCGCGACGTCGAGCAGATCGTCCGCGACCTGGTCGAAGTGGCGATCGGCCTGGTGCGCGAGACGAGGCGCAAGGACGTCCGCGCGAAGGCGGAGCTCGCCGCCGAGGAGCGCATCCTGGTGGCGCTGGTCGGGCCCGCCGCAAGCCCGGCCACCCGCGAGTCGTTCCGCCGGAAGCTGATGGCGGGCGAGATGGAGGACAAGGAGATCGAGATCGAGGTCGCGTCCTCCGGGCCGGCCATGATGGAGATCCCCGGCATGCCCGGACAGGTCGGCATGATCTCGCTCGGCGACCTCATGGGCAAAGCGTTCCAGGGCCAGAAGAAGGCGCGCCGCGTGCTCGTCAGGGACGCGCGCGACCAGCTGATCGCCGACGAGTCCGACAAGCTGCTCGACCAGGAGCAGCTCACGGCGGAGGCCATCAAGGCCGTCGAGAACGCCGGCATCGTGTTCCTCGACGAGATCGACAAGATCTGCGCCCGCGAGGGCCGCGCCGGCGACGTCAGCCGCGAAGGCGTGCAGCGCGACCTGCTGCCGTTGATCGAGGGCACGACCGTCGCGACCAAGCACGGGCCGGTGAAGACCGACCACATCCTGTTCATCGCGTCGGGGGCCTTCCACGTCGCCAAGCCCTCCGACCTCCTGCCGGAACTGCAGGGGCGGCTGCCGATCCGCGTCGAGCTGAACGCCCTCACCCGCGAGGACTTCGTCCGGATCCTGACCGACACGGAGGCGAGCCTCGTCAAGCAGTACGTCGCCCTGATGGCCACGGAGGGCGTGACGCTCGACATCACCGAGGACGGCGTCGCGGCGCTCGCCGACATCGCGGTCGAGGTCAACGCCAGCGTCGAGAACATCGGCGCGCGCCGGCTGCAGACCGTGATGGAGCGGGTGCTGGACGAGATCAGCTTCACGGCCGCGGACCGCGGCGGCGAGACGGTCGTGGTCGACGGCGACTACGTCCGCAGATATGTCGGGGACTTGGCCAAGAACGCCGACCTAAGCCGGTATATCTTGTGATTAAGCAGATCGCAGCGTTCTCTAGACCGGCTCCGATTTACGCGTTTCCCTGGAGGAAACCGAGACATTCGGAATGCAGCGGCCCTTCTAATTTTTCTTGACCTGGGCGGCGCGTTGTTGATCATCATGTCCGTCATTAGAATGGCGATCCAGTTCTGGTCGACCGGATCGGTGATGCGGACCATGGGCGGAAGTCCGGGCGGTGGCGACGCGGGGATCGGCGGCGGCGCTTCCGGCGGAAGGGGCGACTGCGGCGGCGGCGATTCGTGCCATTGAGGAGCCGGAGATGGCCGAAATCATCATCGGAGTGATGGTGGGTCTTGGAGTAATCGCAGGGCTCGTCCTTCTTGCTCGTCTGCATCCTTCGAGGTCGTTCCGACGGGAGCCATCAAGTTGGGACGACACCAATCACAGTTCCCAAACTTGGCCCGGCCATTCTCAGTAACGCTCACCGCCGCACAGCCCTCCTGATCCGCACATAGAGCGCGCCAGCGCCGCCATGGACGGGGTCGGCCGGCTCGAAGCCGATCACGACGTCACGGGCGGCCGGAGAGCTCAGCCAGTGCGGCACGGACCGGCGAAGGACGCCGCGCTCGGAGCCAAAAGCCTCTTCCGCGCCCGGTCGGCCTTTGCCGGTGATCACCAGCACCACCCTGTGGCCCTCGGCCTGCGCGCGGATCAGGAACGAGGCGAGCCGCCGGTGCGCCTCGTCCTGCCTCAGGCCGTGGAGGTCGACGCGCGCATCGATCTCGACCACGCCCCTGGCCAGTCTGCGCCGCAGCTTGGCCTCAAGGGGCGCCAGCGGCGGCGGCGCAGGCTGGCGGACGGGTCTTGGCGGGACGACAGGAGCCGATGGCGGCGGGGCGGGACGCTCCTCCACCGGTTTTGGCGCGGGGGGCGGGGCCACTGGCTCGGGCAGAGCCCGGCCGGGGAGCGGCTCCACCGTCTCGGCGACCTTCATCCACAGCGCGAGTTCGGCCTCGGAGACGACGCGGCGGCGCCTTCCGCCGCTCATTGTCCCGGAGCCGCGTCACCACGCGGCAGCAGCACGACGAAGCGGGTCTGTTGCTTCATGCCGCCCGCGACCGCGCCGGCCGCGTCTCCCGTCCCGGCGAAATAATCCGCGCGCGCGGCGCCCAGGATCGCCGACCCCGTGTCCTGGGCGACCGTCAGCCTGCGGATCGGCTTCCCGTCGGGAAAGCGGCTGTCGAGCCAGAAGGGCAGCCCATACGACCATAGGCCACGATCGACCGCGATGCTGCGCTCGGGCGTCAGCGGCACGTTCTGGGCGCCGCGCGGACCGTCGCTGTCCTTGAGCGCGTCGTCGACGCGGAAGAAGATGTAGGAGGCGTTCTGGCGCATCAGTTCACGGCCTTCCTGCGGGTTGGCCGCGAGCCATGCCCGGATACCAGCCATCGACGCGCCGGTCTTCGTCATCGCGCCCCGTTCGACGAGAAGTCGACCGATTCCGCTGAACTTGCGTCCGTTTCGGCCATCGAACGCCAGCCTGACGGAGGAGCCGTCCGGGAGCCGTACCCGGGTCGAACCCTGGATGTGAACGAAGAACGCGTCGATCCGGTCGAGATAGACCAGTTCGAGGCCCTGTCCCGCCAGCGCGCCGTCCTCGATCGCCGCGCGATCCGGATAAGGCTCGAAGCCGCCGCGGCTGGTCTTGCGCGCGCCCCCCAGCCCTGCCGGGACGCCGGGCAGGGTTTCGCCGTCCGGGATCGTGACGAGATCTGCGGGTCGCGCCAGAAGGGGCGTGTCCAGTCTTCCGACCGGCGTCCTCGAGCCCGCGACCTCCGGCTCGTAATATCCGGTGAGCATCCCCTCGCCCACCAGGAAAGGCTGGAAGGCCCGTTCGAAGAAGGCGCGGGCGCCGACCGCGTCGGGCTCGCCGAGTGAGAGCGCCTGCTCGCAGCTCTGCTGGAGGGCCGCGCTCGGCGGCAGCGCCGCCCGCGAC
>NZ_JBJKEX010000028.1:0-19126 GCF_045505405.1 Hansschlegelia beijingensis
CGCCAACGTCATCACCGGCAATGCGGCGGGCGGGTGTTTGCGCAGGACGAGGCGACCAGCGTGGTCTGGGGGATGCCCGGCGCCGCGGTCGCCACGGGCGCCTGCTCCGCCGTGCTGCCGCTTTCCGAGATGGGGCCGCGGATCGCCCGCGCGATCGTGGGGGAACGCTCGTGACGCCGACCCAGTACGCCTATCTCGCGCAGTTCCTGAAAGAGCGCTCCGGCATCGCGATCGGCGACGACAAGCGTTACCTGGTCGAGGCGCGGCTCGGGCCGCTGGCCCGCCGGCTGGGCCTCGCCGCGGTCGCCGATCTGGTCGGGCGCGTCTCGGCCGGCGATCTCGAGAGCCAGCGCCTCGTGATCGAGGCGATGACCACCAACGAGACCTTTTTCTTCCGCGACGGCGGGCCGTTCGCGGCCTTCACCGACGTGATGCTGCCCGAACTGCTCGTCCGCCGCGCGAAGGAGCGCCGGATCCGGATCTGGTCCGCCGCCTGCTCGTCCGGCCAGGAGGCCTATTCGCTTGCGATGCTCCTGGAGGAATGGGCGCCGCGGCTCACGGGATGGACTGTCGAGATCGTGGCGACCGATCTCTCGAGCGAGGTCGTCGAGCGGGCCCGGGCGGGCCTGTTCAGTCAGTTCGAGGTGCAGCGGGGCCTGCCGATCCGGCAGCTGCTCAAGCACTTCACCCAGGAGGGCGACCGCTGGCGGATCTCGCCTGCGCTGCGCGCCAGGGTTCAGTTCCGCACGCTCAACCTGCTGCGCGACTTCTCCGCGCTCGGCCGGTTCGACATCGTGTTCTGTCGCAACGTGCTGATCTATTTCGAGGAGGCGACCAAGTCGGACATCCTCGCGCGGATCGCGCGCCAGATGGCCCCCGACGGCTACCTCGTCCTGGGGGCGGCCGAGTCGCTCGTCGGGACCGGAGCGCCGTTCGGGCCCCACGCGCAGCACCGGCTGCTCAACGTGCCTGCGCCGAGAGCTCCGGCCGCGGTCGCCGCCGCGATCTGATCCCAAGGCTTTCCAACGACAAAGCCCCGCGTCGACGACGCGGGGCTTTGTCGTTGATCTCGCGACGGCGAGGTCAGGCGATTGCCCGGGCCTCGTCCTCCATCGGCTCGCGCAGCACGTAGCCGCGGCCCCATACGGTCTCGATGTAGTTCTTGCCGTTGGTGGCGTTGGCGAGCTTCTTGCGGAGCTTGCAGATGAAGACGTCGATGATCTTGAGCTCCGGCTCGTCCATGCCGCCGTAGAGATGGTTGAGGAACATCTCCTTGGTGAGCGTCGAGCCCTTCCGCAGGCTCAGCAACTCGAGCATCTGGTATTCCTTGCCCGTCAGATGCACCCGGGCGCCGCCGACTTCGACGGTCTTGGTGTCGAGATTGACGATCAGGTCGCCGGTCGTGATCACCGACTGCGCGTGCCCCTTCGAGCGCCGCACGATGGCGTGGATGCGGGCGACGAGTTCGTCCTTGTGGAACGGCTTCGTCATGTAGTCGTCGGCGCCGACGCCGAGGCCGCGCACCTTGTCCTCAATGCCGGCGAGCCCCGAAAGGATCAGGATCGGCGTCTTGATCTTGGCCAGCCGAAGCGCGCGCAGCACCTCGTAGCCGGACATGTCCGGCAGGTTCAGGTCGAGGAGGATGATGTCGTAATCGTAGAGCTTGCCGAGGTCGATGCCCTCTTCGCCCAGCTCCGTCGTATAGACGTTGAAGCTCTCGGACTTGAGCATCAGCTCGATGCTCTGAGCTGTAGACTTGTCGTCTTCTATAAGAAGAACGCGCATGCGAGTCCTCCACCGATGCCCGCGTGACCTGCCTGCAATAGGCCGGGCGCCACGGTGAACCGATCGTTTCCAGTCCGATTCAAGCTTAACGACGAAAGGTTAACAGAATCTGATTCTGCGTCGCAAGCTCGATCTCGATGTTTCGTAAAATCTTAGTAACCTGTTGAAGAAAAACGATTTTCACGAAAGTCGCAAGCTTCGCATCATGATTAACAAAATGAGCTAAGCGACTCTCAAGACTCATCGTTTCGCGACGAACTACGGTTTCCGATCCCTTTACCGGCGCGTTCATAATTGGCCCGCGGGGTAAACGAAGCGTTACGTTGGCGGCCCGCCGGTCACGATTCGCTAGGGATTCGCGATGAGCGCGATGCGCGGCCTGTTGCAGAGCGTCCAAGCCACCCCGGACCACGAGGTTTTCGGGCGCGTGGTGGGCGTGCGCGGCCTGTTGGTGGAAGTCGCAGGGCCGCTCGGCGCGATGGCGATCGGCGGCCGCGTGGTGATCGAGGGCGCCGGGGGGCGGCCGACGCCCTGCGAGGCGGTCGGGCGCGCTCGCGGCCGCCAAGGCCAAGGTGATCGTCGATGAACTCGCGATCCGCTCCGGCTCCCGGATCTTCGACGTCGGCGGCGCGACCTCGACCAGGCGGAGCGCCAATCTCGACCGCCACTGGCGGAACGCCCGCACGCTCGCGACCCACAACCCCGCCGCCTACAAGGCGCGCGGCGTCGGCCAGCACCTGATCTCGGGCGAGCGCGTGCCGCTCACGGGGTTCTTCTGAAAGGAAGTCGCTCCTGAAGCCGGCGGCGAACAAGCGATGCGCGCACATGTCGAAAGACAGCGCCACGGACGCGCGGCGCGCTAGATAGTCGGCGAGACTCATTGGGGAGCCGACCGTTCATGCGTCGCGCGTTGCTCGTCGTAAACGCCAAAAGCCGTAGCGGCGAGGCGGCAGCCAAGCAGATTCGGGAAGAGCTGGAGGGCCGCGGCTTCGCCGTCACCCCGCTGGACTGCGACACGCCCGACAAGACGTCGGCCCAGATCGCGCGCGAAGGACCCGCCTACGACGTGATCGTGGTCGGCGGCGGCGACGGCAGCATGAACGCGGCGGCCCGCGGCGTCGTGGACGCCGGGCGGCCGCTCGGCATCGTGCCCACCGGCACCGCCAACGATCTCGCCCGCACGCTCGACATTCCGGCCGACATTCCGGAGGCGTGCCGCATCATCGCGGAAGGCGAGGTCCGGCGGATCGACCTCGGGGAGGTCAACGGCCGGCTGTTCTTCAACGTCGCCAGCATCGGGCTGAGCGCCGAACTCGCCAAGTCGCTGACAAGCGAGATCAAGCAGCGCTTCGGCAAGCTCGGCTATCTGATCACGGCGCTCAGGGTGCTCGCCCGCGCCAGGCCCTTCCGCGTCCGCATCAGCAGCGGGGACAAGACGTGCCGGGCGCTGACCCTGCAGGTCGCGGTCGGCAACGGGCGCTATTATGGCGGCGGCAACGTGATCGAGCAGGACGCCGATATCGACGACGGCCGGCTCGATCTCTACAGCCTCGAGTTTTCGCGGGCCTGGCGGCTCGCGCTCATGCTCCGGTCGTTCCGCGCGGGCGAGCACGGCGCGTGGAGCGAGGTGCGGGCGATGTCCGGCCATGAATTCGAGGTCCGCACGCGCCGCCCCCGCTCGGTCAACGCCGACGGCGAGATCGTCACCAAGACGCCAGCGACCTTCCGGCTGCTGCCGCGCGCGATCTCGGTGATCGCGCCTCCCAAACAGCCGCCGTCCGAGGCGGAATGAGCGGCGCGGCGCCCGCGACTCGCGGGCGCCGCGGAACAGGTCGCGCTCGCGCTGTCTTCGGTCCGAAGAGGCCGGGATCCAACGAGGGTAGCTCCGCCGCCCATGGCTAGCGGGGCCGCCGAATTCGCCCTCGCCGCAATGGGCCGGCGCCTGCATTTGGCAATGGGTCGATCGAAGATCGTATTGACGCTTGGCATCTGGCATGCCAGTGTCCTCGGCAACGTACTGACGCGCTGAAACACGTCCATATGAGCTCCACGACTTTCGTCGGAGACCGGATGTGGGCGCGACTGAGGGCTGGATACTTGGTCTCCTGAAGAGAGCCCGCCCAGAACTCAGGAAAACTAAATAAGACGCGCCATTCCAGAGACCGGTCAACCGGCGGCGGCGCGAAGGGATCGAGGAGACGGCCCATGACAGCCACGGGGCTGACGCCGCCAGCAGCACGGTTCGGTTCGACGGCGCGCGGGGACGGCGCGACCCGCCGCCCCAAGCCGCAGGTCCAGCGCCCCGCCGGCCGCCGCGCCCTGTTCGAGCTCTGAAGCCGGGTCGCAACGTCACGCGCCGCGCACGCCAGGCGCCTAGCAACAACGGCTGGATGAACAGCCAAGAATTCTCCGGAGGAAGCAAATGTCCGCAGTAGCGCAGCTGATCAACTCCACGACCGCCGACGTCAGCATGGCCGAAGCCGACGCTCCGCAGGAGCTGACGGACGGCTTTCACCTCGTCATCGACGCGCTGAAGCTGAACGGCATCGAGACGATCTATGGCGTGCCGGGCATTCCGATCACCGATCTGGGCCGCATGGCGCAGGCTGAAGGCATCCGCGTGGTGTCGTTCCGCCATGAGCAGAACGCCGGAAACGCGGCGGCGATCGCGGGCTTCCTGACCAAGAAGCCGGGCGTCTGCCTGACGGTGTCGGCTCCGGGCTTTCTGAACGGCCTCACCGCGCTCGCCAACGCCACCACGAACTGCTTCCCGATGATCCTCATCTCGGGCTCCTCGGAGCGCGAGATCGTCGACCTGCAGCAGGGCGACTATGAGGAGATGGACCAGCTCGCGATCGCGAAGCCGCTCTGCAAGGCGGCGTTCCGCGTGCTGCACGCGGAAGACATCGGCATCGGCGTCGCGCGCGCCATCCGCGCCGCGGTTTCGGGCCGTCCGGGCGGCGTCTATCTCGACCTGCCGGCGAAGCTGTTCTCCCAGGTGCTCGACGCCGCCAAGGGCGAACGCTCCCTCGTCAAGGTCATCGACCCGGCCCCGGCGCAGCTGCCGGCCCCCTCGGCCGTCAAGCGCGCCATGGACCTGCTCAAGAGCGCCAAGCGCCCGCTGATCGTCCTCGGCAAGGGCGCCGCCTACGCCCAGGCTGACGACGAGATCCGCCAGTTCGTCGAGAAGAGCGGCATCCCCTACATCCCGATGAGCATGGCCAAGGGCCTCCTGCCCGACAACCACCCGCTCTCGGCCGGCGCCGCCCGCTCGACCGTGCTCAAGGACTCCGACGTCGTCGTGCTCGTCGGCGCGCGCCTGAACTGGCTGCTCAGCCACGGCAAGGGCAAGCAGTGGGGCGAGCCGGGCTCGAAGAAGTTCATCCAGATCGACATCGAGCCCAAGGAAATGGACTCGAACGTCGAGATCGCCGCGCCGCTCGTGGGCGACATCGGCTCCGTCGTCTCCGCGCTGCTCGCCGGGATCGACTCCAGCTGGCCGGGCGTGCCCGCGCAGTGGACCGAGACCATCAAGGCCAAGAAGGACGCCAACATCTCCAAGATGGCGGCGAAGCTCGGCAAGAACTCCTCGCCGATGTGCTTCCACACCGCGCTCGGCGCCCTGAAGCAGGTCATCAAGGAGCGGCCCGACGCGATCCTCGTCAACGAGGGCGCCAACACGCTCGATCTCGCCCGCGGCATCATCGACATGTACCAGCCGCGCAAGCGCCTGGACGTCGGCACCTGGGGCGTGATGGGCATCGGCATGGGCTTCGCGATCGCGGCCGCGATCGAGACCGGCAAGCCGGTCCTGGCGGTCGAGGGCGACTCGGCCTTCGGGTTCTCGGGCATGGAGGTCGAGACGATCTGCCGGTACAACCTGCCGGTGTGCATCGTGATCTTCAACAACAACGGCATCTATCGCGGCACCGACATGGACCCGACCGGCCGCGACCCCGGCACGACCGTGTTCGTGAAGGACTCGCGCTACGACAAGATGATGGAGGCCTTCGGCGGCGTCGGCGTCCACGTGACGACGCCGGACGAGCTGAAGCGCGCCGTCGACGAGGCGATGGACTCCGGCCGCCCGACGCTCATCAACGCGGTGATCGACCCGGAGGCCGGCAGCGAGAGCGGCAACATCGGCAGCCTCAACCCGCAGAGCGTGGTCGTCCGCAAGAAGTAACCCCGACGACGGACGCCCTGGGCTCCCCTCCTCACGGCATCCGAACCCCGGCGGGCGCAGGCCCGCCGGTTTTTTTTGTCCTGGGCTCGAGCTCGGCGCGCCGCTGGCCGGCCGCCGTAGCAGCCGCCGGGGCGCCAGATCTATCGATTACGTGATGAGGCCCGCCGGACGCAGCGTCGCCCGGCGGAAAGGCGTCAGGACTGGGCCGCCGAGACGGCGGCCGTCGGCGCCATGAAGAAGTCCACAGCCTGCGAGACGACCGTCGGCTGCCAGGCGTGCGGACCGGCATACTCGACATAGGAGACGTCGTAGCCCGCCTGCGTCAGCTTCGCGGCGTGGACCCGGGCGCTGCGCTCGATCGGGATCTGCTCGTCGCGCGTGCCGTGCGAGATGAAGATCTTCGGCGCGCCGGTCTGAAGATGCACCGACATGAAGCCGGCCGACGAGATCACCAGATGGCTGACGAACGCCCCGTTGGCGAGGCCGAGCGACAAGGCGTAGCTGCCGCCGTCGGAGTGGCCCGCGAACACGAAACGGGTCGGGTCCAGGAGGAATCGCGAGGCGACGTCCCCGAGGGCGGCGTCCAGCCGCTCGCGATCGGGCCCATGGCCGGCGATCACGAGATCCCAGGTCGGAAACAGCGATTGCGGCGCGAGCAGCAGGAAGCGCCGGCGCGCGGCGTGCTCCTCGAGCATCGGCAGGATCTTGGCCGCGTGGCCGCCGCCGCCGTGGAACAGCGTCACCAGCGGCGTCGGCCGACGCGGGTCGATCCCCTCAGGCACGTAGAGCACCGCGTCGCGCTGCTCGAACAGCCCGAGTTCGTTCCGGCCGGGAGGCAGCGGCGACAGGGTCGGCAGCCGGTGGGCGAAGTCGAGCCGACCGGCCAGGTGGGGGTCGATCATGAGGCCCCGCTTTGGATGGCCCACGCCGCACAGGACGAGGCCGAGAAAAGAAAATGGCGGCGCGTCGAAACGCGCCGCCATGCCGTCAGGTAAGTTGACGGGCGGCGATCAGACCGCGCGGGCCTGATGCAGCATCTCGATCTGCTGCTCGGTGTAGCCGAGGTCGCGGAGCACTTCGTCGGTGTGCTCGCCGAGTAGCGGCGAAGCCTTCACGTCGACCTCCATGTCCGAGAACTTGATCGGGCTGCCGACGGTCAGGTACTTGCCGAGCTTGGGATGATCGACCTCGACGACCGTGCCGCTCTTGCGCAGCGACTCGTCGTTCGCGATCTCCTTCATCGACAGCACCGGCGCGCAGGGGATGTCGAACTTGCGCAGGATGTCGACCGCCTCGAACTTGGTCTTGTCGGCGAGCCATTCCTCGATCGTGGCGAAGATGTCCATGATCTTGTCCTGGCGGGCGCGGGCGGTGTTGTAGGCTGGATCGTCGATCCACTCTTCCTTGCCGAGCGCCTTGCAGATCGGGGCCCACGCGTGGCCCTGGATGGTGAAGTAGATGTAGGCGTTGGGGTCGGTCTCCCAGCCCTTGCACTTCAGCACCCAGCCCGGCTGGCCGCCGCCGCCGGCGTTGCCGCCCCGCGGGACCACGTCGGAGAACTCGCCGTGCGGATACTGCGGGTACTCCTCGAGGTAACCGAGGGCGTCGAGACGCTGCTGGTCACGCAGCTTGACGCGGCAGAGGTTGAGCACCGAGTCCTGCATGGACACGGCGACCTTCTGGCCCTTGCCGGTCTTGTTCTTCTGATGCAGCGCCGTGAGGATGCCGATCGCAAGGTGCATGCCGGTGTTGCTGTCGCCGAGCGCCGCGCCCGAAACGGTGGGGGGACCGTCCCAGAAGCCGGTGGTCGACGCGGCGCCGCCCGCGCACTGTGCGACGTTCTCGTAGACCTTCAGGTCCTCGTAGTGGTGGCCGTCCGAGAAGCCCTTCACCGAAGCGAGGATCATGCCCGGGTTGAGCTCCTGGATGCGCGCCCAGGAGAAGCCCATGCGGTCAAGCGCGCCGGGGCCGAAGTTCTCGACCATCACGTCGGATTCACGGATCAGCTTCTCGAGGACTTCCTTGCCCTCGGGGGTCTTGGTGTCGAGCGTCAGCGAGCGCTTGTTGGAGTTCAGCATCGTGAAGTACAGCGCGTCGGCGTCTTCGACGTGGCGGAGCTGCGAGCGCGTGACGTCGCCGGCGCCGGGGCGCTCGACCTTGATCACGTCAGCGCCGAACCACGCCAGCAGCTGCGTGCACGCAGGACCCGCCTGCACGTGCGTGAAGTCGATGATCTTGATGCCCTCGAGCGGCTTGCTCATGTGGTGCTCCCTTTCGATCTTTGGATCGTGATTTCTGTTGATTGACTTGCGATTGCGCCGAAACGTCCTCGGCGCGTCTGCCTCATGCGGGGGAAACCTGTGGCTCAGCCTCCTGCCTCGCGGATTGGGCGGCCTCGAGCTCGGCGAGCCGCTTCCGAAGCTCCCGTTCCTCGCTCCACCGGGCCGTCTCGTCGCGGATCACCGCGGCGACGCCCGTGACCCGGCGATCAGCGTCGAACAGGAGGGAGACCGTGAAGGCGATCGACAGCGACCGACCGTCCTTGCCGATCGCGGGCACCTTCAGGAGCTCATGCCCGTATCTGGTCTTTCCCGTCTCGGCCGTCTTGGCGTAGCCGCGCCAGTGTCGCGCGCGATGCCGCTCCGGCGTGATCAGATCGAGCGACTGACCCACGGCCTCGGCCTCGGTGAAGCCGAACATTCGTTCCGCGGCGGGGTTCCAGAGCGTGATGACGCCGTCGCGGTCCGACACGACGATCGCGTCGCCGACTGCGGCCACCAACTGCTCGAGATCCACGTTCTGCGACATAAATCCTCCGATCAGCCTGCTCTTGACTTGGACGCCAAGGCACGCAGGCAGGACGTGGGTCGCTAAGACCGACGCCAGATCGTTCAACGGCTGTTCAAGACGAGAGAAACTCGTTCAGTAGCCGGCTTTAGTCGCGAATAAGACGCTGCTTCATCATCTACTGTTTCCTCCTTCCGCCGGAGCCGCTTTGGGTCTCCGACTGCGCGTCACTTCGAGTGACTTTATGCGCTGTTATATGTGGTATTTGGTATGCCAGCTTCGGCTCCAAGTCAAGGCCGGTGAGCCGCCGGTTGCCGCCGGCGCCCGCCGCTCCATACTCCGTCGGGTTCACGGACAACGGGCCGCTTCAGGGCGCGAGGCCCGTGACGGCCGCCCTTCGCGGACCGGGGCTCGCCCGCCGAGCGCCGCCGCAGCATCAGCCCGGGAACATGCATGACGACCGAAGCGCGAATCCGGATTCGCCAGATCGACGGCTACCGCTTCATCGTCGACTTCGGCGCAGCGATCCCGGATCTGCTCGTCGACGAGGCCGCGCCGATCGGGGACGACGCCGGGCCGCACCCGGAGCAATTGCTGGTCGCCAGCGTGGCGAACTGCCTGTGCGCGAGCCTGGTCTTCGCACTGGGCAAGTACAAGCAGGACGCGGGCGACGTGCAGGCGGAGGCCTCGTGCCGGGTCGCGCGGAACTCCGAGAACCGGCTGCGGGTGGAGGGCATCGAGGTCGCGATCACGCTTGGGGCGTCGGCGGACGAGATGCCTCGGGTGGACAGCGCGATCTCGCAGTTCCAGCGCTTTTGCACCGTATCCGAAAGCGTGCAGACCGGCGTTCCGGTCAGCGTCGCGGTGCGTGATCGCGAAGGGCGGCTGCTGACCTGAGGGCCCGCCGCTCGCCTTCGTCTCAGGAAGGAGCCAGCAGATGACGACAGCCCAACACGAGGCCGCACGGGACCCGGACGATCTCGCCCGCCTGTTCATCGCCCGCGCCAACGAAGGCGACGTCGACGGTCTCGTCGCGCTCTACGAGCCCGAAGCCGTTCTGGCCGCCGGCGAGATCGTGGCCACCGGCCATGCGGAGATCCGGAAGTTCTACGCCGCCCTGCTCGAGCGGCGAAAAAGCTTCCCCGCGCCGGAGCAGCTCCCGACGCTGCGCAACGGCGACACGGCCATGACCTTCGCCCGTTTGCCCAACGGCGCGATCTCGGCGGAAGTCGCGCGCCGCCAGCCCGGCGGCGAATGGCTCTGGGCCATCGACCAGCTGAAGATCAAGCCGCAGTCCTGAACGAAGGCCCGACCGCGGCAGGGGGCGACCGGGAGCCGGCGAGGCGGTGAGCCTCGCCGCCCCCCTGGCCCGGCGTCAGCGCTCCGCGGCGTAGAGCGACAGGTCCGGTCCCTGCCCGTCGTAGAAGCCCTTGGCGTTCGGCATCTCGACCTTCGGCAGGCTGCTGGCGTCCATCGTGGCGTCCTCGGCGATGACGCCCCCCTTCGCGAGGACATAGGCCGACACGGCGTAGACCTCGTCGGCCGACAGCGAGCCCGGCTGGTCGAACGGCATGGAGCGCCAGACATAGTCGTAGAGGGTCGAGGCGTAGGGCCAGTAGCTCTCGACGGTCTTCACCGGCTTGGCGGACGACAGGGTGCCGCGACCGCCGACGAGCGCCGGTCCGCCCGCCGCCGGGACGCCCTGGAGCTTGTCGCCATGGCAGGCGGCGCATCGCTCCCCGTAGACCTTGGCGCCGGCCGACACCGTTCCGCTGCCGGGCGGAAGCCCCTCCCCGTCGGGCTGGATGGCGAAGTACCCCGCGAGGTCCTTGTCGGTCGCCGGCGAGCCCACCTCCAGGCTCTGGGCAAAGGCGGCGGGGGCGCCGAGCGAGAGCGCGAGCGCGGCGAGGCCGAACTTAAGCGTGGACATTGCTGACCCCTCCGTCCGCGGCGACCGCCCAGCTCTGGATCGCGTTGTAGTGGTAGACCGAGTTCAGCCCGCGCAGCCGCACGAGCTCCTCGCGCGTCGGCTGCACATAGCCGGTCTCGTCGACGCATCGGCTCTGCAGGGTCGCAGCCTGTCCGTCCCAGGCCCACGGGCAGTTGAACCGCACGGTGCACATCGGCTCCGCGACGTTCTCGATGTTGGCGGGCCGCCAGGTCTTGCCCGCGTCCGTCGAAACCTCGACGGACTGGACCCGGCCGCGCCCGGACCAGGCGATCCCCTTGATCTCGTAGAGCCCGGGCTTCGGCAGCATCATGTCCGCCGACGGAAAGGTGATCACCGACTTCGCGCCCATCTGCAGCGTGAACAGCTTGGCGCGGCCGTCCGGCATCAGGTCGGTGTATTTCGAGGTCTCCTCCCGGGTCATGAACGGCCGGTCGCTGACCTGCAGCCGCCGCAGCCATTTGATGTGCGTGTTGCCCTCATAGCCGGGCAGCAGCAGGCGCAGCGGGTAGCCCTGCTCGGGGCGCAGCGCCTCGCCGTTCTGGCCGTAGGCGATCATGCCGTCGGACAGCAGCTTTTCGAGCGGCACGCTGCGCGTCATCACCGCGGCGTCGGCGCCCTCCGCGAGCACCCACTGCGCGGCCTCCTTGAGGCCCACCTCGCGCGCGAGCGTCGAGAACAGCACGCCGGTCCATTCCGAGGTGCTGAGCAGACCATGCGTGACCTGCACGTTCTTGGCCGTAGGCTTGGCCCATTCGGTCAACGTGTTGCCCGAGCACTCGATGAAGTGCTTCCGGGTGACGGACGGCATCCGCTTGAGATCGGCGACAGAGAACTTCTTCGGCGTCCCGACCATGCCGTGCACGACCAGCTCGTGACGAGCGGGATCGATCGTCGGGATGCCGCCGTGATGGCGCTCGAAATGCAGGCCCGAGGGCGTGAGGTTGCCGATCTGGGCTGCGAGCGGCGTGAAGGTCCACGACGTCAGGTCGGTCGGGTTCTTGGCCTTGGTCCGGACCTCGGTCTCGAACTGGGAACGCGTCCCGTAGCCGCCATCGGCGAGCAGCGGCCGGCCCTGCTCCTTGGTGGGGTCTTCCGGCACGTCGTAATGCACGGCCCCCGGAGGCGCGGCTTCAGCCGCCCTCGCCGCGCCGGCCGCGAGCGCCGTCGCGCCCAGCGTGGAGGCCGCCGACAGCAGAAGCTGGCGACGCCCGAGCCTCGCCTGCGGCCTCATCCCCTCCTGGCAGGGGCACTCTTCGTCAACCGGCCGCGACGCGGCCAAAGATTCATACGCTTCGTCCGACCCTCTCCGTCTCATTGCGCTTCCTCCCCATGCGGGCTTTTTCGCCGCATTTTCTGTTGTCCCGAGCGGGCATGCCGGAGCGGCGGCGGTCCCGCCGCCGCGTCTGCTCGCGATCAGGCGAGATCATTCTCATGACGCGGCCACGCTCGCTGACAGGCGCTCGGTCGGCGGCGCGCTCTCCATGCCGGCGGCCGCGGGACATTCGCGGAAGATCCTGGTCTTGCAGGCCCGGCAGATCTCGGGATCGAGCTCGGGGACGATCCGCGCGATGGCCTCTCCCTTCGAGGACATGACGTGGTCCCGGCCGAGCGCCTCGATCACGTGGAAGCGCTCGAGCGTCCGCAACAGCGGCGGGAACCGCGCGATCAAATAGAGATCGCCGCCCAGGGCGCGCCGTCGCTTCGCCTCGGAGATCAGAAGTTCGGCCCCCGGAAGGTCGACGTCGCCGCCGCCGCGCAGGATGATGCCGAGCCGCTTCTGGTTCGGCCGCTGCCGCTGGATGCGGCCAAGCTCGCGCTCGAGATAGTCGACGGAGCCGAAATAAAGCGGCCCCTCGAGCCGGGCGAAGGCGGCCTGCGGGCATTCCGGAAGGCTGTAGAGCTCGGCGTTGCGGAACGGGCGGTGCGACTGAAGCCCGTCCGGCGCGCCGACCGAGAGCGTCGGCTTGGCGGTCCGCGACAGGAAGATCAGAAGCGAGACGATGACGCCGCCATAGACGGCGAACTCCAGATTGACGAAGAGGCCCGCCGCGAAGGTGATCGCCACGATGGTCGTCTCGGTCCGGCTCGTGGCCGCCAGCCGCCGGATCGCCCGAAGGTCGACCAGCCGGAACGCGACATAGAGGATCACGGCGGCGACGGCCGGGATCGGCACCTGCCCGAACAGCGGCGCGACCACCAGCAGGATCGCCAGCAGGAAGCAGGACGACAGGATCGCGGACAGCGGCGTCGCCGCGCCGGCCTCGTAGTTGACGCCGCTGCGGGTGAAGGAGCCGGAGCCGGCGTAGCACTGGAAGAAACTGCCGACGACGTTCGACACGCCTTGCGCCGCGATCTCGCGGTTGGCCTCGAACGGCCGGTTCTGCTTGAGCGCGAAGGCGCGGCCGATAGAGATCGCCTCGACGAGACCGAGCAGGGCGATCGCGAAGGCGCCCTCCCCGAGCGCGTGCAGCGTCTCGAACGAGAACGCCGGCATCGCCGGCGTCGGCGCGACCGACGGCAGCGCTCCCACCATGCGCACGCCCCTGGCCTCCGCCTCGATCAGGACGCCGAGCAGGCTGCCGACGCCGAGCGCGACGATGAAGCCCGGCAGCTTCGGCGCGAGCACCCGCAGGGCGACCAGCGTTCCGAGCGTGACGCCGGCGATCGCGAGCGCGGCGAGATTTGTCTCGCCCGCCGCGGCCGCGAGATTTGCGATCTGGCCGAAGATGCTCTGTCCGCGTTCGGCCGTCAGCCCGAGCGCGTCCTTCAGCTGGCTGACCGAGATCAGCAACGCGGCCGCCGCCGTGAACCCGATCATCACCGAGTGCGAGATGAAGTTCACGAACCGGCCGAGCTGCAGCGCTCCGAAGGCGCATTGCAGGACGCCGACCAGGAAGGTGAGGAAGATCGCGAGCGAGATGAATTCGGGGGTGAACGGCTGGGCGTGGGCGCTGAGCGTGCTCGCCATCAGGGCCGAGATCACGAGCGTCGGCCCCGACACCATGACCCAGGAGGAGCCGAACAGCGCCGCCACCACGGGAACGACGATCGCGGTGTAGAAGCCGTATTGCGGCGGCAGACCGGCGATCGCCGCGAACGCCACCGCCTGCGGGAGGACCACGGTGGCGCTGGTCAGGCCCGCGACGACGTCGGCGCGGACGGTCGCCGGCGTGACGGCGGAGATCCATTGCGGCCGCAGCGCGCGACCAAGCCCCGCCCACGCCAGTCCGACTGGAGAAGACGGAGCGTGGTCGCTCATGCGGCGCGCGCTCCGTAGTAGAGCATCACGGTGTGCTTCGCTTCGGCGAAGAACAGCCAGCGCTCGACCAGGATCCCGGCGCCGGCCGAGAGCACGGCGATCAGGGCGACCACCGCGGCCGCCACGCCGCCGAGCAGCAGCGAGATCAGCATCAGCAGGATCGGAGCGCCGAACAGCGCGAGCAGGACCAGCTTGCGCAGCTTGTCGGCGTGCTTGCGCGCGATGGTGAAGCCCATCTCGCGCATCAGGTAGTTCTCTTCCGTGTGCGGCGCCTCGAACAGGCGGACCTTGCCGATGCCGCCGAGACCTGTGGCGGATTCCGGCGTGCTGACGTGGCTGGTTGTGGCGATGAAGCGCCAATAGGCGAGCTTGCCGCCGAGCGCGACCAGACCCGCCGCCGCCGCGACTATGTCGACCAGCGGCTGGCCATGGCCGAGCAGGTGCAGCAGCGCGGCGAACAGCAGCGCGCCGCAGTACAGGCCGAGCGCGAAATAGTTCGGCACCACGTACTGGTTGCGCCACTGGTGGACGGTCTTCAGCGACGCGTAGATCATCGCGGTGCAGTAGATCGTCACGACCGCGCAGCAGGCCGTCAGGACGCCGAGCAGCACGGCCGCGAGGCCCGGGTCCGGCGACACGATCCAGGCGAGGCCGAGCAGCGTCGCAGGCACATAGGTCGCGATCGCCGCGAGGCCTTCGCGCGACAGCCACGACGTCCGCCACTGAGACAACGCCCGCCACGCCCGCTCCGGGCGGCCGAGATGCAGCGTCGATGACAGCAGGCCCAGCGTAACGAGTAGCAACGCCGTCCCAAGCGTGACGAGCGCCACTACCCGCTCGGCGGGGGTCGCCGAGAACGCTGACAACAGGCCGGACCAGATCAGCAGGCCGTAGCCGGCGCCGGTGGCCGTGGTGAAGATGATGACTGATAGCGCAGGATGCATGACGTTACCGCGACAGAACGCGATCGGCCCAGCGCAGGAAGGCCGAGCCCTTCCCGTCCGGCTTCTTCATCGCAAGATCGAGGAGCGAGATGTTTTCGTTCGAGCCGCACGAGGACGACGAGGCGGCGCTCGCCGGCGGCGGCCCGTTCTTGCGCGGCCGCGGCGGCAGATAGCGGTTCACCGGCTTGTAGCCGAGCTCCGGCATCAGCTCGTAGCCGCCGCGCTCGGCGACCAGGATGGAGACGTCCGAGTTCGGGTCGCCGAGATCGCCGAAGTGCCGGGCGTGCGACGGACAGGTGGCGACGCAGGCCGGCACCCGGTCGGCCTCGGGCAGGTTCTCGTTGTAGATCTTATCGACGCACAGCGTGCACTTCTTCATCACGCCGTCGTCTTCGTCGAACTCGCGGGCGCCGTACGGGCAGGCCCAGGAGCAAAGCTTGCAGCCGATGCAGGTGTCGGCGTTGACCAGCACGATGCCGTCCTCGGCGCGCTTGTAGGAGGCGCCGGTCGGGCAGACGGTGACGCAGGCCGGCTCCTCGCAGTGCAGGCAGGAGCGCGGGAAGTTCACGGTGCGGGAGGTCTCGCCCTGGCCGGCCTCGAAGGTGTGGACGCGGTTGAACCAGACGCCGTCGGAGGTGTTCTGATAATCGGTGAGCGGCCCGGAATGGCCGCTGGCGTTCCACTCCTTGCAGTTGACCGCGCAGGCGTGGCAGCCGACGCAGGTGTCGAGATCGATCACCAGGCCCAGCTTCTTCTGGCCGGGAACGGCCTCGGGAAGACAAGTCACGTCATTTAACTCCAGACGTCTTTGCGGCCGGCCGGCGCTGCCACGGCCACTTGCGGCCTTCCGCGTCGTAGCGCAGCACGTCGGGGCGGTTCGGCATGCGGGGAGGCCGCGCGAGCGGCGGGAAACTCGGCAGCGGCGACTGCTCGCAATCGACCGCCTTCTCGACCCGGACCCGAACGTCGTACCAGGCGGCCTGGCCCGTCACGGGGTCGGAGTTCGAGTGGCTGTAGCCGTCCTTTTCGGGCAGGCGCTCGGAGATCACGTGGTTGAGCAGGAAGCCTTCCTGGCCCTCCGGCGCGTCGGCCGGCAGGTTCCAGGCGCCCTTGCGCTTGCCGATCGCGTTCCAGGTCCAGACCGTGTGGGGGTTCACGCCCTCCATGGTCCGCACGGGCGCCCGGATGCGGCCGTGGTTGCTGGTCACCCAGGCGTAGTCGCCGTCCTCGAGGCCGAGAGACTTCGCGGTCTCGCGGTTCATGTAGAGGAAGTTCTTCGAGTAGATCTGGCGCAGCCACGTGTTCTGCGAGTGCCACGAGTGGTACATCGCCATCGGCCGCTGCGTGATCGCCGAGAGCGGGAACTCGTCGGTCGAGACAGCCTGCTCCTCGAGCGGCGCGTACCAGATCGGCAGCGGATCGAAATAGGCCTTGAGCCGTTCGCGGTCGCGCTCCGGCGGCTGCAGTTCGCCGTGCCCCTCCGCGGCGAGCCGGAACTTCTGCAGCGGCTCGCTGTAGAGGTGCAGCACGATCTGCTCGGCCTTGTCGATCAGGCCAAGCTTCACCGCGTTCTCGAGATAGCCCTTGTTGCCGTGCTTGAAGTAGAGCTGGTCGTGCGGCAGCTCCATCCGCCAGAAGCTCTTGTTGGCGACGTAACGGTCGAGCTGGCTCTTGTTGGGCGCGCCCTTGCCGGCGGTTTCGCCGTCTTCGCCGCGGAAGCCCGCGAGCGGCCCGACGCCGGGCTTGCGCTCGTGATTGACGATGTAGTCGGGGTAGCCGCCCGGATACTTGGCAGAGCCGTCCTCGTTGACGAAGCCCGGCAGGCCGAGCCGCGCCCCGAGGTCGATCATCACCTCCTGGAACGGCCGGACGTCGCGGTCAGGCTTCAGCACCGGACGCCGGATGGCGTCCGCCGGGCCGTGCGCGCTGCCGATCGGCCGGTCGAGGAGCGAGATGCAGTCCCAACGCTCGAGATAGGTCGTGTCCGGCAGGACGAGGTCGGCGTAGGAGACCATCTCGGACGCATAGGCGTCTGAATAGATGATCTTCGGAATCTTGTAGGTCCCGTCCGGATGCTTGTCGGTCAGCATCTGCATGGTCCCCGCCGTGTTCATCGACGAGTTCCAGGCCATGTTGGCCATGTACATGAACAGGACGTCGATCGGATAGGGATCGCCCGCCCAGGCGTTGTGGATCGCCATGTGCATCAGGCCGTGGGCGGCGATCGGGGCCTCCCACGAATAGGCCTTGTCGAGACGCTTCGGGGTCCCGTCCGCCTCGACCAGAAGATCCTCCGGCCCCATCGTGAAGCCGAGCGGCATGCCGCCGAGCGGCGTGTTCGGCGCCACGGTCTTGCCGGCGGGCTTCGGGCCGCCGGGCAGCGGCTTCGGATAGGGCGCCTTGTACCGCCAGGAGCCGGGCGTATCGACCGCGCCGAGCAGCATCTGCAGCACATGCAGGGCGCGGCAGGTGTGGAAGCCGTTGGAGTGGGCCGAGATGCCGCGCATCGCGTGCATCGCGATCGGACGCCCGACCATCTTCTCGTGCCGGCGGCCCGCCCAGTCCGTCCAGGGCTGGTCGATCACCACCGGGTTGTTGAACGCCTCCGCGATCTCCGCGGCGATGCGCCGGATGCGCTCCGCCGTGACGCCGCAGCGGTCCGCGACCGCCTCGGGGGCGAACTCCTCGCTCAGATAGCGGTCGGCGAGCAGCTGGAACGACGGCGAGGCGCGCCGGCCGTCCGGAAGGTCGAAGGTTCCGACGACGGCGGGCGAGAAGTCGGCCTTCGAGGCGGCGACAGGCTCGCCGCGATCCTTGTCCCAGGCGAGCGGGGCGCCTTCGGTGTCGCGCGCGAACAGGCCATGGTCCGCGCCGCCGGGATTGTCGATCACCAGCCATGTCGCGTTGGTGTAGCGGGCGAGGAAGTCGAAATCGACGATGTCGTTGCGCAGCAGGACATGGATCAGCGCGAAGATGAACAGTCCGTCCGTGCCGGGGCGAATGCCGACCCACTCGTCGGCGATCGCCGAATAGCCCGTCTTGACCGGGTTCACGGAAAGGAACTTGGCGCCGCGCTCCTTGAGCTTCGACAGACCGATCTTGATCGGATTGGAGTCATGGTCCTCGGCGACGCCGAAGAGCATGAAGTAGCGCGCCTCATCCCAGTCCGGCTCGCCGAACTCCCAGAAGGCGCCGCCGATCGAATAGAGGCCCGCCGCCGCCATGTTGACCGAGCAGAAGCCGCCATGCGCGGCGAAGTTCGGCGTGCCGAACTGCGCGGCCCACCAGCCCGTCAGCGACTGGCTCTGGTCGCGGCCGGTGAAGAAGGCGAGCTTCTTGGGATCGGTCCGGCGGATGTCGCCGAGCCACTTGGTGGCCAGCGCAAGCGCCTCGTCCCACTCGATCTCCTTGAACTCGCCGGATCCGCGCTCGCCGGTCCTGAGCAGCGGCTTGCGCAGCTTCGCCGGCGAATATTGCTGCATGATGCCGGCTGAGCCCTTGCCGCACAGCACGCCGCGATTGACCGGATGATCCTTGTTGCCCTCGATGTAGCGGATGCGGCCGTCCTTCAGGTGGACTTTGATCCCGCACCGGCACGCGCACATGTAGCAGGTCGTGTACTTGACCTCGTCCGCGACCGTGGGAGAGGTCTCCACCACCTCGCCGGGGCCGGCGAGCGCCTCCAGCATGTCCGGGCGGCCGGGCTCGGACCGAACCGGGCGCGATCCGCCGGCGCGCCGGAAGAAGCCGCTTGCGTGCCCAAGAGCATCAGAGATCAGACTCATAGCGATTCGCACATCCCAAGATCAGCAGGCGAAAGAGCGCCTGATTATTTTTAGAGAAGTCCCAAACTGGCCGCAACGCATCAGGACTGTATTCGCTTATGATTTAAATCGATCGTTCCGTTCGTAGATTTAGATTGAGGTAGAACCCGGCCCATTCGCGACCATCGAAGCGACCAGCGATTTTCCTGCGCAGAATTCTACTGCCTTCTTCTTTTTATCGCCACTGCCCGCGAAGGCGCAGCTTTCTTGCGGGTACTTGCCGATTGCTTCGACGCGCAGCCGTCGAGCGGCATTAGACGCTTCCTGAAGCTCTGACGGAAATAAACTGTGCCAATAGATGAGAAGGGCGGCCCATGGGCCCGCAGAGGCTTGCGCGAGCTAGGGCGCGCGGCGGCGGCGCAGCAGCGCCACGCCGGCCGTCCAGGCCAG
>NZ_JBJKEX010000290.1:0-3960 GCF_045505405.1 Hansschlegelia beijingensis
TGCTTCGCAACGTCGCCGCCCTGGTGCCTCCCTACGCGCCCGACCAGGCCCATCACGGCGCCAGCGCCGCGATCGGAGGGCGCCAAGTCCGAGACGCCGGCGGGTGAGACTGAAAAGCACCACGGTTTCGAGGACCTGCGTTGTCGAGGTGGCGATTGCGGCCCCGATCGCTCCCCAGTGCGGCACCAGGGCGATGCAGAGGCCGAGGTTCAGCAGGAAGGCGCCGGCATAGACCGCGGCGCAGAGGTTCTGCTGCCCGAGCATGTTGAGCAGGCGCTCGAGCGGGCCGACGCTGGCGCGGGCGAGGAGCCCGACCGCGATCACGGGCAACAGCGGGTAGCCGGCGGTGAAGCCGGGGCCAAACAGCCACAGGATCGGCCAGCCGCAGGCGAGGATGACCACGGTCCCGGCCAGCGACGGCCAGAACGTCCACCGGGCCGCGTTCCGCACCATCTTCTCGAGCCGGTCCCGTTCTCCCGCGACCGCGTATTCGGCGAAGCGATGCGCGACGGCGGCCGCCACCGAGAAGGACACGAAGGCGACCAGAGACATCACCTTCACGGCCGCATAGTAGACGCCGACCTCGTCGGCGCCCTGAAACGCGGAAAGCACCAGCACGTCCGTATAGGCGAGGAGCAGGTAGAACCCCTCGACCATGAAGATCGGCAGCGAGACCTTGAGCCAGGTTCGGGGCGCGTAGGCGCGCGGTCCCGGAGGCAGCCGGCGCTTCAGCCTGCGTTCGAGCATCACGAGCTGGGCGATGGAGGTCGCCCAGGTGGCGATGATCGTGGCCGCCATTGCGGTTGTGGCGGTGGCCGCGAAGTTCTCATAGCTCAGCGCGCCGAGCAGCAGCAGGATCAGCAGCGGCCGCACGAAATAGGCCGGCGCGAGCGCGACGTCGATCCAGTTGAAGGAGCGTGCGATGCCGTCCTGCACGTCGGTGAGCACGTACATCGGCACGCAGAAGCAGGCGAGGTAGAGCGGGACCACGGTCCAGCTCTCCAGCTTGTCCGCGAACAGCCAGATGCCCAGCACGCCGAGCCCGGCGATGACGGTCGCCGAGATCATCGACATCACCCGGGAGCCGACCAGGAAGCCGCGCAGCAGGGACTGCTGGCCGGACTCGCTGTATTCGGGGATGAAGCGTTGCGGCGCCGAGCCGAGGCCGAAGCTGGTCAGCCCTCCGAGCAGCAGCACCCAGGTCCAGACATAGACGTAGACGCCGTATTCGGTCTCGCCCATCCAGCGCGCCAGCAGAATCTGCGACACGAAGGCGATGCCAGCGTTGACGACGCGGATCAGGAAGGCGCCGCCCGCGACCTTCTGGGCGATGGCCATGTCGGAGCGGTCGGAGAGCAGCCTGCGCACGCGCTCGACGAGCCGCGCAGGCCCGCTCATGCGAGCCGGCCCCCCCGCCTCGTAAGGCGTGCTCGCCTCGACGTTCATGTCTGGCTTCGTCCTCATCCGATCCTCGACGAGTAGCGGAGGTCGCTTAAGGATGGGTTCGGAAACGCCGTAAATGAAGGTCGAGAAGGACTTCGGAAAATCCGCGCAGCGACGGTAAGGTTCCGTTAACCGGCGCGCGCGGCGGACCTAGAGCCGGACCTTGCGGGCGCCGATCTCCGCGTGCAGCGCCGGGTCGAGCGGGCGGAAGCGCCGCTCCTCCGGCTGCGCCACGTAGAGCGGGTCTGTCACGCGCGACGGGTCGTAGCCCTCGGTCACCAGCTCCACCTTGCGCTGCTTCAGCGTGCCCGTGACCAGCAGTTCGCCGGTGACCCGCAGGAACACCGGGCGGGCGTAGGAGGGCAGATGCCGCTCGATATGGGCGTGCAGCCCCTGGAGATCGAACTCCAGGTCGGCGGGGGAGATCGCCGCCATGCCGGCGCGCCCCTCATAGCCGGGCGCCGGGACGCCATAGACCGACACCTCGCGCACGCCCGGATAGGTCGAGATCACCTCGGCCACCTCCGTGGTGGCGACGTTCTCGCCGCGCCAGCGGAAGGTGTCGCCGATGCGGTCGACGAAATAGAAGTAGCCGCGCTCGTCCTGCCGCAACAGGTCGCCGGTCCGGAACCAGCGGTCGCCCTTCTGGAACGCGTCCGCCAGGATCTTGCGCCGGGTGGCTTCCGGATCGGCGTAGCCCTCGAAGCGCGCCGAGGGCTTGGCCGGATCGTTCAGGATCAGGCCGATCGCCTCGCCGGTCTCGCCGGGCGCGCATTCCACGCAGAACCCGTCGGGCCCGCGCGCCGGCTCGCCCGTCGCGAGATCGCAGCGCACGATCTTCACCGGGAACTTGTGCTTCAGATACCAGGGGATGCGCCCGACCGCGCCCGGCGTCCCGTCGAAGTTGAACAGCGCCACATTGCCTTCGGTCGCCGCGTACCATTCGAGGATGGTCGGCACCCGGAAGCGCTGCTCGAACAGCGGCCAGACGTCCGGCCGCAGACCATTGCCGCAGACGAGGCGCAGCTTGTGGGTCTTCTCGGCCTCGCACTCCGGCTGATGAATCAGGTAGCGGCACAGCTCGCCGATATATTGCGCGAGCGTGCATTCGGTCGCGGCGACGTCGTCCCAGAACCGCCGCGCCTGGAATTTCTCCCGAATGACCACGGAGGCCCCCGCGAGCAGCGGGCTGCCGGCCGCGATGACCCCTCCGGCCGTGTGGTACATCGGCAGGCAGTCATACATCCGGTCCTCGGCCTCGATGCCCATCGCGCCGCAGAAGCCGTGGCTGATCGACATCAGCCGGTAGTGGTTGATGTTGGCCGCCTTCGGCAGCCCGGTCGTGCCGCTGGTGTAGATGAACAGCGCGCGGTCCTCGATCGTGAGCTCCGGCAGCTCGGAGGCCGGCAACGGCTCGCCGGCGAGCGCCTCGGCGGCCTCGTCGACGCGCGGCCAGCCCGCGTCGCCGCCGCCATGCAGCCAGGCGGTCGGCGTCGGTGACGAGGTCACGAAAGGCTGGGCCGACAGATAGGCTTCCTCGCACTCGGCCCCGACCACCACGTGCTTCGGCTGCACGATCGAGACGCAATGCGCGAGCCCCCGGCCCGACAGGTTGGTGTTGAGCAGCGCGACCGCGCCGCCGACCCGCAGCACGCCCACCCAGAAGGCGAGGTAGTCAGGCCGGTTGAGCATCATCAACGCGACCACGTCGCCCTTGCGGACGCCGTTCGCATGGGCCCAGCGCGCATAGGCGTCCGCGCGGGCGTTGAGCTGCGCGTAAGTGTAGGTCTCGCGGTCCGAGATCAGCGCGAGGCGGTCGCCATGCTGCTCGGCGAGTTCGGCGATGACGTGGGGGAAGACGCGGCTTCGGTTGCGGCCGATATGCGTCGTGGCCTTGAGCGCGCGCAGGATGCCCGCGAGAAAGGTCCATTCGCGCGCCAATCGTGACCTGCCGGCCATGTCCCCTCCTGCTCGCGCCCGTCTCGCCGGAACGGCGGGCGTCGTATTGGGGTGGACTGAAGCCCGCGCGGAGGCGCTCTGTCCAGCCCGCCGTAATGGTCTAGGAGAGCAGTCCACCGCCACGCGGGGCGAGCGGATTGTCGAGCAGCGCCGCGCGATCCGGCCGGTCGGGCGCGACCCCGCCGGCGAAGGCGGCGTAGAGCGTCGCGAGCAGGTCGGCCGGGAGACCTTCGCCGATCGCGACGAGCCGGGTGCGGGCGTCTCCGTCCGGCCAGGAGTCGAGGAAGCGCGGCTCGGCGAAGACATGCCGCACGCCCTGCACGACGAGCGGGCGCCCGGGGTCCTCGGCGATCTTCACCAAGCCCTTCAGGCGCAGCAGCTTCGGCGCATGCGCCGAACGCAGCAGGTCGACGAACATGTCGTAGCTCGCGCGCGTCAGGGGCGCTTCGCTTGCCAGCGAGACGGCCCGGATCGCGCCATGGCCCTCCGCGAGCGGCGAAAGCTCCAGCGCCCGCGGCGCCGCCTCGGCGAACAGCGACGAGGCGTCCGCGTCCCGGG
>NZ_JBJKEX010000291.1:0-3911 GCF_045505405.1 Hansschlegelia beijingensis
CGATGACGCTGCGCGTCAGCCGGCCGTGGATCTCCGGCGCGTTGTTCGGGACGTCCTCGGGGCTCTCGCTCAGGCCCGGCGCGGCGTGGCACGGACTCTGCTTTTGCAGTGCAGCAGGCGAGGGCGAGCCAGCGTTTCGGGGGCTTTGACAGGAGATGAAATGATCACGGGGTTTTCGGGGATGCGCGCTGCCGCGTCGCGCGTGACGTGTGTCGGCTTGGTGGCGGCGCCCTTGCTGTTCGCTCCGGCCGCGTTCGAGATCGCGCTGGCGCAGCCCTTCCAGTCCGCGAGCGCGCTGTCGCCCATCGTCAGCGGGATTTCAAAGCAGCCGCTGATGGTCCAGGTCGATCACCTGCTGCAGGCCATGGCGTTCGTCGGGCGCCCGATCGCCGACGCCGACCGCGACGCCCTCTACAAGGCCGGCCAGCTGCCGGACGACCAGGCGGTCGCGGCCATCCAGCAGATCCTCGACCGCTACGCCATCGCCCGCGTCGACATCGATCCGCTGCGCAAGGTGACGGTGCTGCCGATGACCGGCTCCACCGAAGGCCTCACCAAGGACGGCTGGACGACCTTCCTGGTCAAGATCTCGAACCGCGCCGGCGCGACCGACGCCCTCGACGTCGACAGTCCGCACGCGGCGATGCCCTACGACTTCACCCGCATGCAGGTGGAGCGCAGCGTCTATGACGACCAGTTCACCGACGTCATGCTGGAGCATGTGTTCCACACCGGCGTGACCTGGGGCACCTGGGGCGGCGGCTATCCGTACAAGCAGCCGCCGCAGCCGGAGCAGACCGGCGTCTGGCCGCAGCACGGCGACCTGTCCTTCGTGCCTACCAAGGACCGCTGGGCCGCCGTCAGCCTGTTCCAGGGCGCGCCGATGCAGAAGACGCTGTCCGGCTTCCCGCTCGAATACGCGATCCTTCAGGTCTACAGCCGCGACGAAGGCCTGAAGTCCATGACGATGTCCTTCAACGTCGGGACGCTGCGCTCGAGCGGCACCGGCTCCGCGCCCTACACGCCCGGCAATCCCGGCATACGCGGCGAGGCGCAGTTCAGCTTCAACGTCGCCAAGGCGGTGCCGGTGACGCTGCGCGTGCTCGACGAGAACGGACAGCCCACCGCGGCCCGCTTCACGATCCGCGACAAGCTCGGCCGGGTCTATCCCTACCGCTCGAAGCGCTACGTCCCCGACCTGTTCTTCCAGAACCAGATCTATCGCTATGACGGCGAGACCGTGGACCTTCCGGCCGGCGAATACACGGTCGAGACCGGCCGCGGCCCGCAATACGAGAAGTACACCCGGACGATAACGGTCAAGGCCGACGCGCCTTCGACCGAGACCTTCAAGTACAAGCGCTGGGTCAATCCGCGGGCGCTCGGCTACCAGAGCCTGGACAAGCATGTCCATACCGCCGGCTGCCTGCACTACAACGACCCGACCTACGGCATCGAACCGAAGGACATGCTGCGCTACTCGACCGGCGAGGATCTCGATGTCGCCGACATCCTGATCTGGGGCCCGAACTGGTATTACCAGAAGGCCAAGTACTTCACCGGCCAGCCCGACCCGATCTCGACGCCGAACAACGTCGTCACCCACAACCTCGAAGTCTCGCAGTTCCCGAGCAGCTCCGGCGGCCACACATCCGGCCACGGCATCCGCGACATCGACTATCCGGGCACGAAGAAGATCGAGGACTGGCCGAGCTACACGCTCCCCGTCCTCAAGTGGATGCAGTCGCAGGGCGCCCTGTCGAGCTATACGCACTCCGGCTTCGGCCTCGACGTGCAGTCGGCGGATCTGCCGAACTACATCACGCCGCCGATGGACAGCATCGGGGCCAACGAATACATCATGACGGTGGCGCATGGCGCGACGGATCTGCTCGGCGTCGGCAACACCAACTTCATCTCCGAACTGAACATCTGGTATCACACGCTCAACGCCGGCTACCGGGCGCAGATCGCGGGCGAGACGGACTGGCCCTGCATCAACGGCGAGAATGTCGGCCGCGGCCGTTCCTACGCCAAGATTCCCAACCCGCAGGCGGCGGTCACCTATCAGGGCATCCTCGACTCCATCGACGCCGGCGACTCCTACGTCTCCGACGGCCGCAGCCACCTGATGAACTTCAAGGTCAACGGCAACCTGCCGTCGCGGAAGGTCGGCGCCGAGATCAAGCTGCCGGCCGGTTCCACCGTCACCGTCACGGCCGACGTCACGGCGCTGCTGCAGGACGAGCCGGAGACGATCGAGGTGCTCGGCTCGAGCTACCCGATGGAGACCCAGGCGACCGTCTATCACCCCCTGCCGGAGCCCAAGAAGCAGCGCATCTCGGAGCTTCCGGTCACGGGCGTGAGCTGGCGCAACATCCCCTGGTGGCACATCGAGCGCGCCCGCATCGGCGACACCCGCAACGTGCTGCTCGAGGTCGTGGTCAACGGCAAGCCGGTGGCGAGCAAGCAGATCGTCGCCGACGGCGAGATCCGGCCGATCGAGTTCAACATCCCGATCGAGCAGAGCAGCTGGATCGCGCTGCGCATCCTCGGGGCGAGCCACACCAACCCGGCCTTCGTGCTTGTGGACAAGAAGCCGATCCGCGGGTCGAAGGCGAGCGTCGAATGGATGATCCGGGCGCTCCACCAGGCCTACGAGGTGAAGCGCAACGGCTGGCGGCCGGAGGACTATGACGAGGCGACGGCGGCCTACGACTACGCCTACCAGTCCTTCAAGAAGATCCTCCACGAGACTTCGGCGCCCTGAGAAGAGCTGAAGTCCAAGTGACGCCATGCGGGGCGGCCTCCGGGCCGCCCCCTCACGACGCCTTTCGGCGGGGAGTTCCGATGCGTTTCCGTCTTGTGGCCGCCCTTCTGGGCTGCCTCGCGCTCGCCTGCGCGATCGTCTCGCCCGCAGGCGCTGAAGCGCCCCGGACGCCCGCCGCGCAGGACGACGCGGCTCTCATCGCCGCTCACAAGACCTTCTGGAGCGCCTATGAGGCCGGCGACCTCTGGCGCATGAGCCAGCTCTGGGCGCGCGACGACGACAGGATCTCGGCGGTGTTCCCCGCCTCGGCGACGCTCTCGGTCGGCTGGGGCAACGTGCAGGAGAGCTTCCGGCGCACCTTCGCGCACAACCGCAACGTCAAGGTGGACGCGAGGCTGCTGCGCAGCGCCCGCGAGGGCGACGTCGCGTGGTTCGTCAGCGCCGTGCGCTACGAGGCGGTCCAGACCCAGACCGGACAGTTCGTGCTGCTGGACCGCATGTTCACCACGGAGGTCTACAAGCGCCAGAACGGCGAATGGCGGCTCGCGCACTATCACGGGCACTTCCCGGGCTTCCGGACGATGACCGACGATCCCGCGACGATCATCCTCGCGCCGCCGCCGATCGAGCGCCCGGACGACCCGGTGTGGAAGCTCCATGAGCGCTTCACCACCGCGTTCTCGGCGCTCGATCTCGGGGCGATGTTCGAGCTGTTCTCCCCGCAGAAGAGCGTCACCGCCCTGCAGCCGACGGCGCCCGTGCCGTTCTTCGGACCGGAGAACGTCATCGCGAGCTGGAAGAAGACCTTCGGCGAGGTCCAGGCGCTGACGATCGAGCCGCTGCAGATCGTCGTGGAGCAGTCCGGCTCGGTCGCATGGGTCACGGAGCTCAGCCAGTTCCACATCGCCTTCAAGGCGAAGCCCGACGAGATCCAGCACTTTCACAGCGTGCTCACGACCTACGTACTTCGCGAGGAAGCAGGACAGTGGCAGATCGCGCATTACCACGCGCATTTCGGCTTCGGCTTCGAGGCGCATCAGCATTGAGCGCGCTCGCCCGCTTCGCGCCCGCCATCCTGATGGGTCTGCTCGCCGGAGCGGGCGCGGCGTCGGCGCGCGATCTCGCCGCCCCGCCGTCGCCC
>NZ_JBJKEX010000292.1:0-3880 GCF_045505405.1 Hansschlegelia beijingensis
AGGCGCCTCCTCCGCGCATGTGACGTTCATCAGCGAGGCTGAGCAGGCGCTGCTCGTCGACCAAGGCTTCCTGGCTAGGACCGACCAGCAGTTTCACTGATGCGCCCTGCTCTCGGCATGGGCCGCGGAGGTGCGGCCCGGCGACCTCGCCGCCAATCTGTACCGCTTCACGAGCTACATCGGCCGCATCACACCGACGCTGACCTGGGCGAACCTCTTCGGGGACCTCGCCGAGTGGTACTGGAACATTGGCCTCTGGACGCGGCTCCTCGTGGAGACGCTTCTGATCGCCTATGTGGGCACGCTGATCGGCGGCCTGGTCGCCCTCTGCCTGTGCTTCGCCGCGTCCGGGAATTTCGGCGAGATCGCCTGGGCGCGCTTCGCCGTGCGGCGCCTGCTGGAATTCCTGCGGACCGTGCCCGAGGTCGTGTTCGCGCTGCTCTTCGTCATCGCGTTCGGGCTCGGGCCGATGGCGGGCGTGATCGCCATCGCGCTGCACACGGTCGGAGCGCTCGGAAAGCTGTTCTTCGAGATCGTCGAGAACATCGACATGAAGCCGGTGGAGGGCGTCCGCGCCGCCGGGGGCTCGTGGCTTCATGCCGTGCGGTTCGCGGCGCTGCCGCAGGTGGCTGCCGGCTTCGCCTCCTACGCCCTGCTCCGGTTCGAGATCAACGTGCGCGGCGCTTCGGTGATGGGCTTCGTCGGCGCAGGCGGCATCGGCCAGGAGCTGATCTCGGCGATCCGGCAGTTCTACTACCCCGACGTCAGCGCGATCCTGCTGATGATCATCGCGACCGTGTTCGTGATCGACATCGCGGACGAACGAATCCGCCATCGGCTCGCGGCCGTGGGGAGCCCGAAATGAAGGGTCCCGTTCCGAGCGTCCGCGCCGACGCGGTCGCGGACATGACGCGGCTGATGGCGGCGTACCCCGCAGGCTTCGGCAATCGGCGTCGCGCCGCCGGTCTCCTGCTGCTCGCCGCCGCCGTCGGTCTCTTCACCGGCTTCGCGATGTGGCGGCTCGATTTCTCGCTCGTCCGCATCCTGTCCGGGGTCGGGAGGCTCGCCGACTTCTCGCTGATGATGTTTCCGCCGTCGGCCGGCGGGCGCTTCTGGATCTATCTGCAGTCGCTCGGAGAGACGGTCGCGATCGCCTTCCTCGGCACCCTGTGCGCGGCGCTGCTCGCGTTCCCCTTCGCCTTCCTCGCGGCCAAGAACGTCATCCCGAACGTGTTCGTGCATTTCGGCGCCCGGCGCGTCCTCGACGTGATCCGCGGCGTCGACACGCTGATCTGGGCGCTGCTGTGGGTGAGCGTCGTCGGCCTGGGGCCCTTCGCCGGCCTGCTCGCCATCGCCTGCTCGGATTTCGGCGCGCTCGGAAAGCTGTTCTCGGAGGCGATCGAGACCGCCGACCGCAGGCCGGTGGACGGCGTCGCCTCGTCCGGCGGAAGCCGCATGCAGCAGGTCCGGTTCGGCGTCCTGCCGCAGGTGCTGCCGGTGATCGGCGGCCAGTGCCTCTACTATTTCGAGTCGAACACCCGTTCGGCGACCATCATCGGCATCGTGGGCGCAGGCGGGATCGGCGTGCATCTCGCCGAACAGATCCGCGTGCTGAACCTGCAGGACGTCTCGTTCCTGGTGCTGATGATCCTGGCCGCGGTGACGGTGATCGACGTCGTCTCGACGCGGTTGCGCACGGCGCTGGTGGGCCGCGCAGCGGCGCCGCTCGGATGATCCGATCCGCGGTCGGCCGCCACCCCGCGCCGGGGCTCTCCCGGCGCTCAGGCCGCGAAACGCCGGAAAGCCCGTCCGACCTCGGCGTAGACCGCCCGCTTGAACGGCACGACCAGCTCGACCGCCTTCTCCAGCCTCTCCCAGCGCCAGTCGGAGAACTCCTGCGGGACGCCGGCCGGAGACCGCGTGACGTCAATCTCGCCGTCGTTTCCATCGAAGCGCATCGCGAACCAGCGCTGCCGCTGGCCACGGAAGCGCGACAGCCTGTGGGGCGGACCGTCATAGGGCGGGAAGTCATAGCTCAGCGTCTCCGGATGGACGGCGAGCAGCGACGCGCTGGTCACGCCAGTCTCCTCCGCGAGTTCGCGCCAGGCGGCCGCCTCCGCCGTCTCTCCCGCATCGATCCCGCCCTGCGGCATCTGCCATTCATGACCGGGCGCGATGGTCTCCGGGCCGTCGTCGCCGATCCGCCGGGCTATCAGCACAAGGCCGCGGGCGCTGAAGAGCGCCACGCCGACATTGGCGCGGTAGGGACGCCCGTCCTGCCCGCCATCATGGTCCTGCAGCGCCATGTCGCTCCCCGTCAGCCCGGCGGCGCCCGCCGGGGGCTCGTCATGCCAGCCGCCTGGACGACGCGTCCAGCCCGGCGCATCTCTCCACGCCTCCGGAACTCCGGCGGCGCCCCTCTCCTACTGCGAGTGTCCCGATGTCCTCAGCCAAACCCGCATCCTCGGCGACAGGCGATCCGCTTCTTCTGACGCCGGGGCCGCTGACGACCTCCCGCTCGGTGAAGGAGGCCATGGTTCACGACTGGGGCTCGCGCGACGCCCGGTTCATCGCGATCAACAAGGCGGTGCTCGAGGCCCTTCCGCAGGTGATCCACGGCGAGGGCGACTTCGTCGCCGTGCCGATGCAGGGCTCCGGCACCTTCGCGATCGAGGCGATGCTGACGAGCTTCGTGCCGCGCGGCGGCAAGGCGCTGGTGCTGGTGAACGGCGCCTATGGCCGGCGCGCCAGGACGATCCTCGACATCGCGCGGCGCGCCAACGTGGTCCACGAGACGGCGGAGGACACGCCCCCGGACGTAGACGCGATCGACGCCATCCTCGCGGCGGACCCGGCCATCACTCACGTCTTCATCGTCCATTGCGAGACCACGAGCGGCATCCGCAACCCGGTCGAGGCGGTGGCGGCGGTGGTCGAGCGCCACGGCCGGCGGCTGCTGATCGACGCCATGAGCGCGTTCGGCGCGCTGGAGCTCGACGCCCGCGAGGTCGCCTTCGACGCCGTGGCCGCCTCTTCGAACAAGTGCCTCCAGGGCGTGCCGGGGCTCGGCTTCGTGCTGGCGCGCAAGTCCGCGCTGGAGGCGACGAGGGGCGCCGCGACCACGCTGGCGCTCGACCTGTTCGACCAGCACCAGGCGCTGTCGAGCACCGGCCAGTACCGGTTCACGCCGCCGATCCACGTCATCGCGGCGCTGCATCAGGCGCTCGAGGAGTTCCGGGCCGAAGGGGGGGCGGCGGGACGCGGCCGACGATACGCCGAGAACGCCCGCATCCTGATCGAAGGGATGGCCAGGCTGGGCTTCCGGACGCTGCTTCCGGAGGCCCTGCAAGCGCCGATCATCGTGACGTTCCGCACGCCGGAGGACGAGCGCTTCGTGTTCCAGCGCTTCTACGACGCGCTGAGAGAGCGGGGCTTCGTGATCTACCCCGGCAAGCTGACGGTCGCCGACACCTTCCGCGTCGGCTGCATCGGCGACCTCCATGCGGCCGACATGGCGGCCTTCGTCGCGGCCGTGAAGGACGTGCTCCTCGAAATGGGCGCAGGGCTGAGAGACGCGGCCTGACGCGACATCGAGGACGTGCGGCTTCCGGCACGGCGGCTGACCGCCACGCCGGAAGCAGCTATAACGGCTGCGAAATTCGGTCCGGGACGTAAGGCTCGCGGATCCCGAAAGAGCCCGAAAGCACCGTGTTTCTCAGCGTCTTCGACATCTTCAAGATCGGCGTGGGGCCGTCGAGCTCGCACACGATGGGGCCGATGCTGGCCGCCGGGCGGTTTCTCGACGCAAGGACTTCGACGTGCCGATGCGCTTCTGGCACTGCCGGAAGCCGACGATCGCGGCGGTGCGTGGGCCCTGCCT
>NZ_JBJKEX010000293.1:0-3869 GCF_045505405.1 Hansschlegelia beijingensis
TCGCCGTCCTCGAGGCCGAGAGACTTCGCGGTCTCGCGGTTCATGTAGAGGAAGTTCTTCGAGTAGATCTGGCGCAGCCATAGCGCATCGCGCTCGCCCGCGCGCTCCTCAAGGACGCGCCCGTGCTGCTGCTCGACGAGGCGACCTCGGCGCTCGACGCCGAGAGCGAGACGCTGGTCCAGGAGGCGCTCGCCGCCACCCGCGCCGGCCGCACCACGCTCGTCATCGCCCACCGGCTCGCGACCGTGCTGGCCGCCGACCGGATCGTCGTGCTCGACGGCGGCCGGATCGTCGAGGAGGGCACCCATGCGGAGCTCGTCGCCAGGCGCGGCCTCTACGCCCGCCTCGCCGAGCTGCAGTTCGGCGGACATGAGCGCGTGCGCCGCGCGGAGATCGCGGCCGGCTGAGGTGGCGCTCGAGATCGTCCTCGCCGATCCGCCCTCGGCGGACGACCACGCCGCGATCGTGCGGCCGCTGGTGGCCTTCAACACGACCGCCTTCGGCCCCTCCGGCCATCACCCGCTGGCGCTGCTGCTGCGCGACGAATCCGGCGGGACGGCGGGCGGCTTGTGGGCGCGGGCGAGCTTCGGCTGGCTCTATGTCGAGATGCTGGTCGTGCCGGAGGCGCAGCGGGGCAGGGGGCTCGGCGCTCGGCTCATGCGCCGCGCCGAGACGGAAGCGGGCCGGCTGGGCTGCCGCGGCGTGTGGGTGGACTGCTTCGCGCCGATGCGCGGCTTCTACGAGAAGCTGGGCTATGCGGCCTTCGGGACGATCCCGGACCACCCGGAGGGCGTCGAGCGGGTGTTCCTCAGGAAGCCCCTCTGACCGCCGAACCCCCTCAGCGCTCGGTCAGCTTGAGCTCGATGCGGCGGTTGCGCTTGTAGGCCTCTTCGTTCTGCGCCGTGTCGAGCGGCTGGAACTCGGCGAAGCCGGCCGCGAGCAGCCGCTGCGGGGCGACGCCCTTCTGGACCAGATACTGCACCACGGCGATCGCGCGGGCGGCCGACAGCGACCAGTTCGACGGGAAGGCGCCGCGCGTCGGGCGGATGTCGGTGTGGCCGTCGACCCGCATCACCCAGTTGATGTCCGGCGGGATTTCCTTGGCGAGTTCGATCAGCGCGGTCGCGATCTTGTCGAGCTCGGGCTTGGCGGCCTCGTTCAGGTCGGCTTGGCCGGTCTCGAACAGCACCTCCGACTGGAACACGAAGCGGTCGCCCACCACCCGCACGTCCGGCCGGTCGGCGAGGATCTGGCGCAGGCGGCCGAAGAAGTCCGAGCGGTAGCGGTTGAGCTCCTGGACGCGCTGGGCGAGCGCCACGTTCAGGCGGGAGCCGAGATCGGCGATCTTGGCCTGGCTTTCCCGGTCGCGCGATTCCGACGCGTTGAGCGCGTCCTCGAGCGCGGCGATCTGCCGGCGCAGCGCGGCGATCTGCTGGTTCAGCAGGTCGACTTGGCTGAGCGCGCGGGCGCTCGCCTCCCTCTGCTGATCGAGCTGGGCTGCGAGGCCGCTCGCCTTGTCGCCCTCGGCGCGGGCGCGGTCGGCGCCGCTGGCCGCGTCCGCCTTGAGCTTCTCGTTCTCGGTCTGCAGCGCGCCGAGATTGGCCTGCAGGCTGGTGAGCTCGTCCTTGGCGGAGCGCGAGGCGCCGCGCTCCAGCGCCAGCAGCTCGGTCAGTTCCTCGATCTGGGCGTTGAGCCGCTGCAGCGCGGTGTCCTTGCCCGTGACCTCCCGGCCGAGCAGGAACTGCGCGATCATGAACACGGTCAGCAGGAAAATGATGACCAGCAGCAGCGTCGACAGGGCGTCGACGAAGCCGGGCCAGTAGTCCACCGCCCGGTAGCGCCGGCGGGAGCTCAGCGCCATCAGGGGCGCTCCGCCGCCGTCACGGCTCGGCCCTGGCGCGCTGCTCCAGCAGGCGCTCGAGCAGCGCCTTCAGGTCGCCCTGCTGGTTCGACTGCGCCTCGACCCAGTCGCGGATCATCTGCTGCTCGGAGCGCATGTGCTTGACGAGGCCCTGGATGCCCTCGGCGAGATGCGCCGTCGCCTGGGCGGCGGTCTTGGTGCCGGATTCGGAGAGCGTCTTATTGAGCCGCTCGAGCGCCGCGATCAGCTCCGCCGGATCGCGCGTTCCGGGCGCGACGGCCGGCGACGCCTCGTCGTCGAGGTCGGCCGAGACCACGGCGGCCAGCCAGTCCTCGAGCTCGTTGTGGAAGCGGTTCTGCGCCTGCCCGGCCTGGAGGTCGAGGAAGCCGAGGATCAGCGAGCCCGAGAGGCCGAACAGCGACGCCGAGAAGGAGGTGCCCATGCCGGCGAGCGGCCCGGCGAGGCCAGACTTCAGCTCCTCGAACAGCGCCGCGGTGTCCTCGGTGCCGTTGCCGCCGAGCGTGGAGATGACGTTGGAGATCGAGCCCACCGTCTCAAGCAGGCCCCAGAAGGTGCCGAGCAGGCCGAGGAAGACGAGCAGCCCGGTCAGGTAGCGGCCGATCTCGCGGGCCTCGTCGAGGCGCGTGCCGATCGAGTCCATGATCGAGCGCATCAGCGCCGTGCCGATCGGCGCGTTGCCGAGCCGGTCGCCGAGCAGGGAGGCCATGGGGGCCAGCAGCCGCGGCTGCTCGCGCAGCGCGAGGCCGGGCTCGCTCATGCGGAAGCCGTTGACCCAGCGGACCTCCGGGAACAGCCGGATCACCTGCCGGAACGCCAGCAGCACGCCGATCACCAGCACGGCGAAGATCAGCCCGTTGAGGCCCGGATTGGACAGGAAGGCGCGCTTGATCTGCTGGTTCAGGATCAGCGCCACGAACCCCGCCAATGCGAGGAAGATCACCATCCGGAGCAGGAAGACCCGGGGCGACGACAGCTTGTAAGGGTCTAGCTCGGACAGGGACATCGCGGACCGGAGGCCGTGTTGAACGCGCACGCGTCCATCATAGTGCACGGTTTGCGCTCGCGAAGAAGTGCGCCGCAGCCACGCAGTCCGGTCATTGCGAGGAGCCTTGGCGGGCGAGGAGCCCTCAGGCCTTCACGAGCTTCAGCAGCTCGCCATGCATGACCTCGTTGCCGGCGACGATCGAGCCGTTGGTCAGCATGCCGTCGCCGCCCTGTCCGTCGGTCACGAAGCCGCCGGCCTCGCGCACCAGCAGGATCCCGGCCGCCATGTCCCACGACTTCAGGTGGCGCTCCCAGTAGCCGTCGAAGCGGCCGGAGGCCACCCAGGCGAGGTCGAGCGCCGCCGAGCCGAAGCGGCGGATGCCCGAGACCTTGATCTGGACGCGCGCCAGCTCCTCGCGGAACCGGTCATGGTTGGGCTTGCCGAGATGCGGCACGCCGGTCGCGATCACGGCGTCGGCGAAGTCCCGCCGCGCCGCGACGCGCAGGCGCCGGTCGTTCATGTAGGCGCCGCCGCCGCGCTCCGCCGTGTAGAGCTCGTCGGTCGCCGGATTGAAGATGACGCTCGCGACCAGCACGCCGGCCCGCTCGAGCGCGACCGAGATCGCGAACATCGGGATGCCGTGCAGGAAGTTGGTGGTGCCGTCGAGCGGGTCGATGATCCAGCGGTGGTCGGGGTCGCTGCCCTCGATCACGCCGCCTTCCTCCATGACGAAGCCGTAGCCCGGCCGCGCGCGGGACAGTTCGGCGCGCAGCGCCTCCTCGGCCCGGCGGTCGGCGACGCTGACGAAATCGCCTGGCCCCTTGGTCGAGACCTGAAGCTGCTCGACCTCGCCAAAGTCGCGCCGCAGCGCGCGGCCGGCCTTCATGACGGCCTGGACCATGACGTGGAGAACGGGAGAGCGGGCCATGGGTGCTTTCAGTCTGCGGGCCGGGGCGCGGCCCCGAGCGTCAGCCCGGACAGGGCGACGCGCCGGGCCGGGTT
>NZ_JBJKEX010000294.1:0-3862 GCF_045505405.1 Hansschlegelia beijingensis
GGTCCAGCAGCGCCCGTCCGTCTGCGGCGATCATCGAGGCGCGGGCGTCGCGCGCCGCCGTGCGGCCGAGCGCCGGGTCGAACACCGTCACCTTCAGGGACGGCCCGAGCTCCGCCTTCAGGGCGAGCGCGAGCGTGATCCCGGTCGGGCCTGCGCCCGCGATCGCGACGTCCAGCGTCTGGGAGTTTCCAGAAGTCATCGGCGAGGCATAGCACGAAGTGCGCCGGCCCTCATGCGGGCCCGCATTTCCAGGATTTGACGAGCCAGCCCGGGTGGTCCTGCCCCCATTCCACGAGCACGCTCTGGACCTGCACCAGGCACGCCATCGCGGGCCCGGTGAATTCGATGCGCTCCTCGCGGCACCGCTCCCCGTCGGCCTGGAGACAGACATTCATCAGCACCGCGAACAGCATGGTCTCGCCTCCGGGTCCGACGCCGGCCGGCGATCGGCCTGCGGCGTCTCCGCGAGGTTCTAGGGCGCGGCGCCACGGCCATCATCGGCGGGTTGACGGCGGCGTCCGTCCGTCCGTCTCTCCTCTCCCGCCCGCCGCAGGGGAATCGCCTCGTGTCCGCCATCTCGCAACTGCTCGACATCCTCGACCTCGAACCGCTGGAGCGGAACCTGTTCCGCGGCCGAAGCCCGCAGACGGGCTGGCAGCGCGTGTTCGGAGGCCAGGTGATCGGCCAGGCGCTGGTGGCCGCCACCCGGACCGTGGAGGGCCGCTCGCCGCATTCGCTGCATGGCTACTTCATGCTGCCCGGCGATCCGTCCGTGCCGATCATCTACGACGTCGACCGCATCCGGGACGGGCGGAGCTTCGCCACGCGCCGCGTCGTGGCGATCCAGCATGGCCATGCGATCTTCTCGATGTCGGCCTCGTTCCACCGGGAGGAGGAAGGCTTCGAGCACCAGATGGACATGCCCGACGCGCCGCGGCCGAGCGAACTGCCGGACGAGCGGATGCTGAAGGAGCGCCTGCTGCCCGCGATGCCCGAGCCGATCCGCAACTATTTCGAGCGGGAGCGGCCGATCGAGCTGCGGCACGCGGACCCGATGCGCTATGTCGACGGCGAGCCGCGCGGTCTCGGCCAGAACGTATGGATCCGCGCCACCGGCCCGCTGCCGGACGACGCGGCCGTGCACCAATGCGTGCTGGCCTACGCCTCCGACATGACGCTGCTGGATTCCTCCCTCGCGCCGCACGGCGCCTCGGTGTTCTCCAGCGACATCCAGGCCGCGAGTCTCGACCACTCGCTGTGGTTCCACAGGCCGTTCAGGGCCGACCAGTGGCTCCTCTACGTCCAGGACACCCCCTTCGCGGGCGGCGCGCGCGCCTTCACGCGCGGCCGGATCTACACCGAGGCCGGGGAACTCGTGGCTTCGGTCGCGCAGGAAGGCCTGGTCCGGCGCCGCGTAAAATCGTGACACGCTGCCGAAGAATGCGTCACGCGGCAGACCGGCGGGATCGCGCCTGCTAGAAATGCCTAGTATGTAGGCATGACGCCGCTGAACTAGGCGCTCCGCCGCCTGGATCGGGGGCTCCGGCCGCTAATTGCCTCCGGATCGCCTCAAAATTCCCCGCGAGGCGCCCGCGCCCCGAGTTGGCACGCGGCTTGATTGCAGAGGCCCGCGAGGCGCGGCGGCCAGAGAGCCGCGGTCTGATCATCAACTGTCGACCGTTCGGGCGGTGCTGGCGCGGACGGTGGGCCAACGGGGGAACGAGACGCATGAAACTCGTGATGGCCATCATCAAGCCGTTCAAGCTGGACGAGGTGCGCGACGCGCTGACAGGCATCGGAGTCCACGGGCTGACCGTCACCGAAGTGAAGGGCTACGGGCGCCAGAAGGGGCACACCGAAATCTACCGCGGCGCCGAGTACGCGGTCAGCTTCCTTCCGAAGCTGAAGATCGAGGTCGCGGTGGCCGCCGCCTCGGTCGACAAGGTCGTCGAGGCCATCGCGGCCGCGGCGAAGACCGGCCAGATCGGCGACGGCAAGATCTTCGTCTACGCGATCGAACAGGCCCTGCGCATCCGCACCGGCGAGACGGATGTCGACGCGCTCTAAGCCGCGACCGACGCCCCTTTCCCTTTTCAAGAAGTCTCGGGAGTTCACTCGATGAAACTGGGTTCCGTACTCCGCTGGGGAGCGCCGGCTCTGGCCGCCGGCCTGCTGGTCTCGGCCGCCGCCTACGCGCAAGACCCCGGCGCGGCCGCGGCCGCCGCGCCTGCGCCCGCGCCCACCGTCGACAAGGGCGACGTCACCTGGATGATGACGTCGGCGATCCTCGTCCTGCTCATGACCGTGCCCGGCCTCGCCCTGTTCTATGGCGGCCTCGTGCGCGCCAAGAACATGCTGTCGGTCCTGATGCAGGTCTCGACCATCGCCTGCGTGATGATGCTGGTGTGGGTCGTCTACGGCTACAGCCTCGCCTTCAGCGGCGGCAACGCCTTCATCGGCGACCTGTCCAAGGTGTTCCTCGCCGGCGTCACCACCGACTCGCTCGCGGACACCTTCTCCGAAGGCGTGAAGATCCCCGAATTCGTCTTCATCGCGTTCCAGATGACCTTCGCGGCCATCACGCCCGCCCTGATCATCGGCGGCTTCGCCGAGCGCATCAAGTTCTCGGCCGCGGTGGTGTTCGCCGTGCTCTGGGCCACCTTCGTGTACTTCCCCGTCGCCCATATGGTGTGGGCGTCGAACGGCCTGATCTTCGGATGGGGCGCGCTCGATTTCGCGGGCGGCACGGTCGTGCACATCAACTCGGGCGTCGCGGCGCTGGTGGGCGCCATCGTCATCGGCAAGCGGGTCGGCTACGGCCGCGACATTCTCGCGCCGCACAACCTGCCGATGACCCTCATCGGCGCAGGCCTGCTGTGGGTCGGCTGGTTCGGCTTCAACGCCGGCTCGAACCTCGAGGCCAACTCCACGACCACGCTGGCGGTCCTCAACACCTTTGTGGCGACCGCCGCCGCGGGCGTGGCCTGGATGCTCTCCGAGTGGATGACCAAGGGCAAGCCGAGCATGCTGGGCCTCGCCTCGGGCATCGTCGCGGGTCTCGTCGCCATCACCCCGGCGGCCGGGCTCTCGGGCCCGATGGGCGCGATCGTTCTCGGCCTCGTCGCCGGCGTCGTCTGCTTCATCTTCTGCACGAGCGTGAAGAACGCCCTCGGCTATGACGACAGCCTCGACGTGTTCGGCATCCACGGCGTCGGCGGCATCGTGGGCGCGATCGGCACCGGCATCGTGGTCGCTCCGGCCCTCGGCGGCGTCGGCGTGGACGACTACGCGATGGGCGGACAGGTCGTCACCCAGATCAAGGCGGTGCTCGTCACCATCGTCTGGACCGGCGTCGTCAGCTTCATCCTGTTCAAGATCGTCGACGTCCTGATCGGCCTCCGCGTGAGCCCGGAAGCCGAGCAGGAAGGCCTCGACCTCGTCTCCCACGGCGAGCGGGCCTACCACAGCTGAGCTGGACTCCCTGGGCGGCCCCCGGGCCGCCCAACTTCAGAAGGCCCCGGCATCGCCGGGGCCTTTTTTCATTGCGCCTCAACATCATTTCGGCTCGGACACTGGCCCCGGGCGGCCCGCCGGGCGAACGCCGGGTAAGCGGGCCTTAACCCTCTTCGGCTACCGTCCGCCTCGAGATCGGAGAAGAGCGATCAAGCGTTCACAAGGGATCGACGTCGCAGATGCGGGCATCGGGCGGAGCAGCAGGCGCGGCGGCGGCCGCCGCGGCGCCTCGGGTCTGTCGCGGTCCGGGCGGGAGCATCCGATGACCCTGCACGGTCGATCCCGCGCCGGCGGGGATCACCAGCGTCGTCTGGGCGACGGGGTTCTCGGCCGACTGGTCGTTCGTCGA
>NZ_JBJKEX010000295.1:0-3854 GCF_045505405.1 Hansschlegelia beijingensis
GGGGCCCCAGGCGGCGGCGGGCGCGAAGGCCGCCACTTTAGGGGCGACACGACCAGCCTGGCGCCGTCCCTCCTCGTCGATATGGACGCCCGGCGTGCGGCCCAGCAGGCGTTCGCCGAACCCGCGGTGGCGACCATGCCGAACGAGGAAGAACAGCGCGGTCATGCGCCGTCCGCGCGGCCGTCGACGAAGGCCGCGGCGAGCTCCGCCGCCTCATGGTCGGTGAACTGCCGCGGGGGCGACTTCATGAACCACGCGGAGGGGCCTTCAAGCGGCCCCGCCACGCCGCGGTCGAGCGCGAGCTTCGCGCAGCGCACCGCGTCGATCACGATGCCGGCGGAATTCGGCGAGTCCCATACGTCGAGCTTGAGCTCGACGGAGAGCGGCGCGCCGCCGAACGCGGTGCCCTCCAGCCGGATGTAGGCCGTCTTCCGGTCGGTGAGCCAGGGCACGTGATCGCTCGGCCCGACATGCACGTCGGAGGCGGGCAGCGGCACGTCGAACTGGCTCGTCACGGCCTGGGTCTTGGACACCTTCTTCGAGGCCAGGCGCGATCGCTCCAGCATGTTCTTGAAGTCGGAGTTGCCCCCGAAGTTCAGCTGGTAGGTGCGGTCGAGCCGCACGCCGCGCTCACGGAACAGGTTCGCCAGCGTGCGATGCACGATCGTCGCGCCGACCTGGCTCTTGATGTCGTCGCCGATCAGCGGCAGCCCCCGCTCCCTGAAGCGCTGGGCCCAGGCCGGGTCGGAAGCGATGAACACGGGCACGCAATTGACGAAGGCGCAGCCCGCCTCGAGCGCCTGCTCGGCGTAGTATTCCGTTGCGCGCTGGGAGCCGACGGGAAGGTAGGACACCAGGACGTCGGTCGCGCTGTCGCGCAGCGCATCCGCCACTGCGACCGCCGGCTCATCGGACTCCGGCACGTCGTCTGCGAGGTATTCGCCGATGCCGTCGAGCGTCGGGCCGCGCAGGACGATCGGTCCCGGCTCCGGCAGATCGGCGAAGCGCAGCGTGTCGTTGGGCGACGCCAGCAGGGCCTCGCGCAGCGGCCGGCCCACCTTGGCGGCGCTGACGTCGAAGACGGCCGAGATCGAGACGTCGTCGACGTGATATCCGCCGACGTCTGCGCTCATCAGCCCCGGTATGGGCTCGTTGCCTCTGGCGTCGCGGTAAAACGTGAGACCTTGCGCGAAGGACGACGCGCAGTTTCCGGCCCCGACAATGCCGACCCTGAGCCCTGGCAAGCCTCTGCCTCCCGGTTTCGCCGCCAGAGCGACGCGCCCCCCGCAACGGCCGTACGTAACTGCGCTCGGAGCCGCTCCTGTCACCCCGCCGCGCTAGAACGCCGCGCGAAAGGACCGTGTTCCCAGAAGCCTCGCCGGCACGAACATTTTGTCTACTTCCCCGGCTCAGCAACGGGAACAAAGAGACGGAGCCTGCTGTTCCCGCGTTGCCCATCACACCGAACTCCGGACAGCCATGAGCTCAGCACAAGCCGCCCCGGGTCACGGCGTCATCCGCAAGCGGGAGAAGCAGCGAGCCTGCAGCGCACAGGTCGGAGGCGCTGCGGGGGGAGCTGAAATCCCGCGCTTCCGCGGTGGCACGGAAGAAAATCCCGCCGGCGAACGCAGATTTCATCAGCAGCGGGGTCGGGGCTGAGCCATGGCGCAGACAGTTCTCATCACCGGCGGCGCCGGCTTCATCGGGCGGCACGTCGCCTCCGCGCTGATCGCGCGCGGCGACCGGGTCCGGATCCTCGACAGCCTCATCGAGCAGGTCCACGGCGAAGACCCGGCGGTCCCGCTCGCTGACGACTTCATCCGCGGCGACGTCCGCGACGCCTCCGCCATGGCGCGCGCGCTCAAGGGCGTCGACAAGGTCGTTCATCTCGCGGCGGAAGTCGGCGTCGGCCAGAGCATGTACGCCATCGACAAATATGTCGCCGTGAACGACCTCGGCACCGCGGTGCTGTTCCAGGCGCTCATCGAGCAGCCGGTCCAGCGCGTCGTCGTCGCCTCGTCGATGAGCGTCTATGGCGAAGGCCTCTACCGCGACGCCGATGGCGCGCTGCTCGAGGAAGTGCAGCGCGTGAAGGGTTCGGCCGGCGCCTGGGACCCGACCGACGCACAGGGCCGGCCGCTGATCCCTGTCCCGACGCCCGAGACGAAGCGGCCGAATGTCGGCTCCGTCTATGCGCTGACCAAATACGTCCAGGAACGGCTGACCCTGAACGTGACGGCGGCTTACGGCATGGAGGGCGCGGCGCTGCGCCTGTTCAACGTCTATGGTCCCGGGCAGGCGCTCTCGAACCCCTACACCGGCGTTCTGGCGATCTTCGCGTCGCGCATCCTCAACGGGCAGGCGCCGCTTGTGTTCGAGGACGGCGAGCAACGCCGTGACTTCGTGAACGTCGACGACGTGTCGCGCGCCTTCCTGACCATCCTCGACCACCCGGAGGCGAACGGCGAGGTGTTCAACGTGGCGAGCGGACGCGATCGCTCCATCAAGGATGTCGCCGTGTCGCTCGCCCGCGTCATGGGGCGCGAGGATCTTCAGCCGGAAATCGCCGAGAAGGCCCGCTCGGGCGACATCCGCCACTGCATCGCGGATGTCTCCAAGGTGGAGCGCGCGCTCGGCTTTCGGGCGGAGCGCGACTTCGAGAACTCGCTCGGCGAGCTCGTCGAATGGGTGAGTCAGCAGACGCCGGTGGATCGCGTCGGCGACGCCCGTCTGGAGCTTGAGAAGCGGGGGCTGATGCGATGAGCGCCGAGCACCGGGGCGGCGGCGCGCCCCGCGCGCCGGCGCTCGTGACCGGCGGCGCGGGCTTCATCGGGTCGAACCTCGTCGACCGCATCGCGCGTGACGGCGGCCGCGTCCGGGTGCTCGACTCGCTCGCCCGGCCGGGCGTGGAGATGAACGTCGACTGGCTCCGCCGCCGCCATCCCGAACGCGTCGAGGTGGTGATCGCGGACGTGCGGGACATGAGCGCCGTGACGGCCGCCATGCGGGACGTCGCCACCGTCTATCACCTTGCCGGCCAGACTGCCGTGACGACCAGCCTCGTCGATCCGCGTGCGGACTTCGAGGTCAACGCGCTGGGCACGATCAACGTGCTGGAGGCCGCCCGCCAGAGCGCCCGCCCGCCGGCCGTGATCTTCGCCAGCACCAACAAGGTCTATGGGGATCTCGGCGACGTGGAGCTCGTGCAGGAGCCGGACGGCTACGCCCCGGTCGACGCCGCGCTGCGCCGCTTCGGCGTCGACGAGAAGAGGCCCGTGGACTTCCACACGCCCTATGGCTGCTCGAAGGGCGCCGCCGACCAGTACGTGCTGGATTATTCCCGCAGCTTCGGCCTGCCGACCGCAGTGCTTCGCATGAGCTGCATCTACGGCCCGCGCCAGCTCGGCACCGAGGATCAGGGCTGGGTGGCGCATTTCGCGCGTTCGGCGCTCGAGGGCTCGCCGCTGACGATCTATGGCGACGGCCTGCAGGTGCGCGACGTACTGCATGTCGGCGACGCCGTGGAGGCCTATCTGGCGGCGGCCGACCGGATCGACGCGATCTCGGGGCGCGCCTTCAATCTTGGCGGCGGACCGGAGAACGTGGTGAGCCTGAGGGCCGTGATGGCGGCCATCATCGAGCTCACCGGCCGGCCGATCGCGTCCGAACTCGCGCCGTGGCGCGCCGGCGACCAGCGCTATTACGTCTCCGACACGCGACGCGCGACCGAGGAGCTGGGCCTGCCGCACCCACGGCACTGGCGCGACGGGCTCGGCGACCTAATCGAGTGGCTGTCCTCCCTGCGTCGCGAGGCACCGGCGTTGGCGGTGGCGGGAGGCGCGGCGTGACGCGGC
>NZ_JBJKEX010000296.1:0-3852 GCF_045505405.1 Hansschlegelia beijingensis
GTTTACGCCTTATCCGGGCTTCCGGCCGGCCGAAGGCGCGGTCGGCGAGTACAACGGCAAGTTCATGTGCCCTATGATCGGGGCCTCGCCTTGCCGCGTCTTATCGGGCTCGACCCGCGCGAACTCGCGGAGGACGGACCGGCGCTTCGTCGCCGGATCGTGACCCGGCTCGCGCAAGCGCTGCGGGCCGAGCGCCGGCGCGGCCGCGCCGGACACTGGACCTACGATCTCAACCGCCACATCGCCCTGCTGCAGGCCCTGCAGGCGGAACAGGACGGAAGACGACCCGCCGCCGGGACATGACCGAGCCCTTCAGCCCAAACCCGCGCCTCAGGCATAAAAAAAGCCGCCCGGGAGGGGCGGCTTTTAGAGAGGCGGGTGGCCCGGCTTCAGCGCCCGCGGACGCGCTGCTGGCCGAGACCCATCTTCTTGGCCAGCTCCGAGCGGGCGGCCGCATAGTTCGGCGCCACCATCGGGTAGTCGGACGGCAGGCCCCACTTCTCCCGGTATTCCTCGGGCGACATGTTGTACTGCGTCCGCAGGTGGCGCTTGAGCGACTTGAACTTCTTACCGTCCTCGAGGCAGACGATGTAGTCCGAGGTCACGGACTTCTTGACCGGGATCGCGGGCTTGAGCGCCTCGGCGGCGGGCTCGGCCGCGCCGGTCGACATGCGGGTGAGCGCTGCGTGGACCTCGTTAATCAGCCCAGGCAAGTCAGCCGATGCGACCGAATTGTTGCTGACATAGGCAGACACGATGTCTGCCGCGAGCTCGATATAGTTCGACGTCGTGGCGGTTTCGCTCATGGAGATCCCGTTCCGTGAGTTTTGTTGAAAACTGTCGGCCCAGGCGACCGGCCGAGCCTGTGAGGTAATATCAGCGCGCCCTTGTGGACTGGCGGCGGCCGCGAGCTTTATGGATCCGGCCGGTGGGAGTCATTGTGAAATAGACAATCACCCATGTCGGCGCAAGTTCTCGGCGACGCTCTCAACTGCTTTTGTTTGCGCCCCATCGCAATGACTGTAGCGATTACCGGCGCTTCCTAGAAGCCGACCAACCAATTTCGGCTCCGGCGAAATGCCGCACAGCTCCCCGTCGCCCGTCGGAGCGTTCCTGTTCTTGCGGAAGCGTCCCGCCAAAACTACGGTCCCGGCGTTCTGCGACGCCAAGTCGCTCCGGTAAACGGCGAAAGAAAGGCGGGCATGACCCTTCCGGCTCAGACACCCGAACCCCGCGACGCCACGCCGCCCCGGGCGGAGCGGCGGCCGTTCGCGCGCGAGATCCACGGCGTCCGGCTGGAGGACCCCTACGCCTGGCTCAAGGCGGATAACTGGGCCGAGGCGATCCGTCGGCCGGAGGTCCTGCCGGCGGACATCCGCGCCTACCTGGAAGCCGAGAACGCCTATGCGGCGGCGCTGCTGGAGCCGCTTGAACCGCTCAAGACGAAGCTCGTCGGCGAGATGCGCGGCCGCATCAAGGAGGATGATTCGACGACGCCCTCGCCGGACGGCCCATACGAATACGCCGTCCGCTATCGCGAGGGCGGCCAGCATCCGCTGATCGTCCGCCGGCCCCGCGGCGCGGATGCGGAGGCAGAGCGCACCTTGCTCGACGGCGACGCTTTGGCGAAGGGCCACGCCTTTTTCCAGCTCGGCCACTGGCGACCGTCGCCGGACCACGCGCTGCTCGCCTGGAGCGCCGACGACAAGGGCTCGGAGTTCGACACCATCCGGGTGCGGGACCTCGGGACCGGCGCGGAGCTGCCTGACGAAATTCCGAGCGCCACCGGCGCGACCGTCTGGGCGGCCGACGGGCGAAGCTTCTGGTACGTCCGGCTCGACGAGCGGCACCGCGCTCTCGAGGTCTATCGCCATCGCCTGGGGACCCCGGTCGAGCAGGACGAACTGGTCTTCAAGGAACAGGATCCCGGCTGGTTCGTCGGCGTCGAGGAGACGCGCTCCGGCGCGTTCTGCGTGATCACCGTCTCGGACCACGACACCAGCGAGGCGCATCTCATCCCGCGCGGCGCGCCCGAAAGCCCGCCGCGGCTGGTCTGGCCGCGCCGCACGGGCGTCCGCTACGAGCTCGACCATCACCCTGATCTCGACGGCCGCTCGACCCTCGTGATCCGCACCAACGCGGACGGCGCCGTCGACTTCAAGCTGGTCGCAGTCGCGGCCGACGAGCCGGCGGGCGGCGCTCGCGAGATCCTGCCCCACCGGCCCGGGACCTACGTCCTCGACCACGCCGTCACGGCGCGCCACCTCGTGCGGCTCGAACGGGTCGACGCAGTGCCCCGGCTGGTCGTCCGCACGCTCGCGGACGGCGGCGAGCACGAGATCGCCTTCCCCGAAGAGGCCTACGCGCTCGGCTTCGACGCCGGCCGGGAGTTCGACGCCGACCTCACGCGCTTCACCTACTCCTCGCCGGCGACGCCAGCGGAAGTCTGGGACTACGACATGGCGACGGGGGAGCGCCGGCTGCGCAAGCGCCAGGAGATCCCGTCCGGCCATGACCCCGCCGCCTATGTGACGCGCCGGCTGACCGCAACCGCGCCCGACGGCGCTGAGGTGCCGATCACCGTGCTACACCGGGCCGGCCTCGCGCTCGACGGCTCCGCGCCGTGCCTGCTCTACGGCTACGGCGCCTATGGCATCTCGATCCCGGCGGGGTTCTCCGGCGGCCGGCTCTCGCTGGTCGATCGCGGCTTCGTCTATGCGATCGCGCATGTCCGCGGCGGGACCGAGAAAGGCTGGGGCTGGTATCTCGACGGCAAGCTCGAGAACAAGCCGAACACCTTTTCGGACTTCATCGCCGTCGCGGAGCATCTCGCGGAGGCGGGTTTCACCTCCTCCGGCCGGATCGTGGCTCATGGCGGTTCGGCAGGCGGCATGCTGATGGGCGCGATCGCCAATCTGCGGCCGGACCTGTTCGCGGGGATCATCGCCGACGTGCCGTTCGTGGACGTGCTGACCACGATGCTCGACGACACGCTGCCGCTGACGCCGCCCGAATGGCCCGAATGGGGCAATCCGATCGAGGATCCGGAGGCGTTCCGGCGCATCCGGAGCTACAGCCCGGTCGACAATGTCGCGCCGCGTCCCTATCCGGCGATCCTGGCGCTCGCCGGCCTCACCGATCCCCGCGTCACGTACTGGGAGCCGGCCAAATGGGCGGCGCGGCTGCGCGACGCCACCACCTCCGACCGGCCGATCCTGCTCAAGACCAACATGGACGCCGGCCATGGCGGCGCGGCGGGGCGGTTCGACCGGCTGGAGGAGGTCGCGCTTTCCTACGCCTTCGCGCTCTGGGCTGTCGGGAAGGCCGAAGCGGAGCCGGCCGCCGCTAGCGCCTGACCGGCGGCGCGCCCTGCTCGAGCTCCGCGAGCGCGGCGTCCAGGGGGTCCTCAGACACGCGATCGGCGGGGCTGACGGTGACCGGCGGCGCCTCCTGAGGCTCTCCGCCGAAGCGCGGCCGGTCGTGCTCCGCCGAGGCCGCCGGCGGCGCCGGTTCGTCTTCCTCTTCGGGTTCGTCCGCGGGATCGAACACGCCGCCCCGCGCGGCCAGCACCGTCCTGCGCAGATCGTCCACCGAAGCGAAGCGGCGGCGGCCATGCGGCGATTCCGCCTCGACCGAACCGTCGTCGAAGAAGCGGTAGGTCACCCCCTTGAGCTCGCCCTCCCGGACGAGCCGCGGACCAGCGGTCGGCGCCTCCGGCTCGACCGCCGGCTCGGCCGCGACGACCGCCTCGGCTTTCGTCTCGGTTTCGGCTTGCTGCGCGGTTGGAGCCGGCGACGGCGCGGGCTCGTCGAGCGTCGGCTCGTCGCGTTCGCCACGCGCCCGGGCCTCGCG
>NZ_JBJKEX010000297.1:0-3839 GCF_045505405.1 Hansschlegelia beijingensis
TGTCGCGCCCGAACGGCGCCTGCCGCGGCCGGCCTATATGGCCGCCACAGCGGCGTTCGCGGCGGGGCTTGCGGCGCTTGCGGTGTTCGCCGCCTATGACCGCCGCATCGCGCTGATCTTCGTCGCAGCCGCGATCGCGGCCTTCTTGGCGCTGCGGCTCGTCGCCTGGGCGATCATGTGGGGCGCGGCGCGCCTGCCGCGGCCCAAGGGGGTCGAGCTCAAGCTCGCGCTCGGCAACATCCACCGGCCGGGCGCGCTGACGCCCTCCGTGGTGCTGTCGCTCGGCCTCGGCCTCGTGCTGCTCGTCACGCTGACCCTGATCGACTCCTCGATCCGTCGCCAGATCGCCAACGAGCTGCCCGCGCGCGCGCCGTCCTTCTTCTTCCTCGACATCCCCTCGGGCGACCGCGACCGCTTCGCCGAGTTGATCCGCCAGGACGCCCCGGGCGCCACGATGGAGAGCGTGCCGATGCTGCGCGGCTCGTTCGCGTCCATCAAGGGAACGCCCGCGGAGGAGCTGAAGGTCGATCCGGAATATCGCTGGGCGCTGCGCGGCGACCGCGGCGTGACCTTCGCGGCCGACGTGCCGAAGGGCTCTAGCGTGACCGAAGGCGAATGGTGGCCGGCGGACTATGCGGGCGAGCCGCTGGTGTCGTTCGACGAGAAGCTCGGCAAGGCGCTCGGCCTCGAGATCGGCGACGAGATCGCCGTGAACGTGCTGGGCCGCGCCATCACGGCCAAGGTCGCGAACTTCCGGAAGATCGCCTGGGAGACGCTCGGCATCAATTTCTTCATGGTGTTCTCGCCGAACGCCTTCGCGGGCGCGCCCTACATGAACCTCGCCACGGTCTCGTTCCCGGGCGGGGGCAGCGACGCGCAGGAGTTCGCCCTGCTGCGCGAGGCGACGGGCGCCTTTCCCTCGATCACCGCCATCCGGGTGAAGGACGCGCTCAGCTCGCTGTCCGAGGTCATCGGCAACCTGGCGCTCGCGATCCGCGCCGCGAGCGGCGTGACGCTTGCGGCCAGCGTCCTGGTGCTGGCTGGAGCGCTCGCGGCCGGCCACCGGCGGCGGGTCTACGAGGCGGTGATCCTGAAGACGCTCGGCGCGACGCGGAAACGGCTGCTCGCGGCCTTCGCGGCGGAGTACGCGTTCCTGGGGCTGATCACGGCCGCCTTCGGCCTGGCGGTCGGCTCGCTCGCAGCCTGGGGCGTGACCGAGGGCGTGATGGGGATAGAGTTCGCCTTCGACCCGCTCGGCGCGGGCCTTGCGGCGCTCGGCGCGCTCGCGCTCACCATCGTGCTCGGGCTCGCCGGCACGTGGCGCATCCTGGGCGAGAAGCCGGCCCGCCATCTGCGGAACATGTGACCGGCCGGCCGGGCCGCCGAAGAGGAAGGGCGCCCGCGGCCTCGGCCGCAGACGCCCTTTCCTGAGGTTCCGGGCTCAGCTCAGTGCAGGAAGCCGAGCAGCCAGAGCACGATGATGATCGGCAGCGGAATGCCGATCAGCCAGAGAAGTCCACCCTTGAGCATCACTCGCCTCCATATCCGGCGAGTCAACGCGCAGGATAGGACAGCGTTCCCGACCTCGTCGCGTTTGCGTGAAGGTCGGAAGGATCAGCCGCTCAGATCTGGTCGCGCTGGTCGGTGATGAGCCGCGCGCCGCGCTGGAAGGTGGCGAAGTCCCAGACCCATTTGAACGCCACCGCGATCCGGTTGCGGGCGCCGATCAGGAAGTAGATGTGCGCCACGCACCAGAACAGCCAGGCGATCAGGCCCGTCAGGTTCATGTAGCCGAGCTTCAGCACGGCCGACCGGCGCCCGATCGTGGCGATGTCGCCCTGGTGGCGGTACTTGAAGGGCGGCGGCGGCACGGCTTCGCGGGCGCGCGACGCGATCACGTCCGCCACATAGGCCCCCATCTGCTTCGCGGCGGGCGCGACGCCCGGCACCGGGCTGCCGTCCTCGCGCTTGACCGACGCAGTGTCGCCGATGACGAACACCTCCGGACGCCCCGGGACGCTGAGGTCCTTGTTGACGATCACCCGGCCTGCGTTGTCGCACTGCGCGCCGATCCAGCGGCCGGCTTCCGAGGCGACGACGCCCGCAGCCCAGATCACCGTCGCGGCCTCGAGACGGCCGCCTTCGAGGTCCACGCCGGTCTCGTCGCAGTTCGTCACCCGGGTGCTGGTCATCACCTCGACGCCCATGCGCTCCAGCGACTCGCGGGTGTAGGCGGAGAGGTTTTCCGGGAAGGCCGGCAGCACGCGCGGTCCGGCCTCGATCAGGATGACGCGGGCGGTGCGCGGGTCGATGTGGCGGAACTCGTTCGGCATCACGTGCCGCGCGACTTCGATGATGGAACCCGCGAGCTCGACGCCGGTGGGGCCCGCGCCGACGATCGCGAAGGTCAGCAGCCGCTCGCGTTCGGCGGGGTCGTCCGAGAGCTCGGCCCGCTCGAAGGCGATCAGCAGCCGCCGGCGGATGATGGTCGCGTCCTCGACGCGCTTGAGGCCGGGCGCCCACTTCTCCCACTCGTCATTGCCGAAATAGGAGTGCGTCACGCCGGTCGCGAGCACCAGTTCGTCATAGGGCAGCGTGACCGTGTCGGCGACGACCTGCCGGCTCTCGAGGTCGATGCTCTCGACCGTGCCGAGCAGCACGCGCACGTTCTTCTGCCGCCGCAGCACGTGGCGGATCGGCCAGGCGATGTCGGCGGGCGAGAGCTCGGCGGTGGCGACCTGGTAGAGCAGCGGCTGGAAGCAGTGGTAATTGTGGCGGTCCAGCACCGTGACGTCGACATCTGCCTTGGCGAGCTTCGTCGCGACTGTGAGCCCGCCGAAGCCGGCCCCGACGATCACTACTCTGGGCCGCCTCGGCTCTGCGACGTCCATCCTGTCTGCTCCTTTCAAGGAAATGCCGCCCCGTGCGGCGGCTGTATATAGGACCCTGGTCATGACGTCGGCGCCCCTCGGCGACGCCGGGCGGAGCTGCAAAACTGACCGGTCTTCATTAAGGGCGGCTGAAGGCTGGCGCCAGCGGCCGCCGCGGCGTCCGTCCTTCGTTTGGGCGCTGGGGCCCGATTGCATTCACGGGCGGGTTCCCCCATGTGTGAGCCCGACCGCGCAGGCGCCGCACAGGGCTTCGCAGAAGGAGACGTTCGCATGGCCGCCGGGGATGACGTTCTGGCCTCCGCTCCCGACGATCTGATCGTCGAGACCACGACCCAGACCTTCATGACGGATGTTGTGCAGGCTTCGACCCGGACGCCTGTGCTGGTGGACTTCTGGGCCCCCTGGTGCGGGCCGTGCCGGCAGCTGACCCCGGTGCTCGAGAAGGTCGTCCGGGCCGCGGGCGGCAAGGTCAAGCTCGCCAAGATGAACATCGACGATCACCCGCAGATCGCCGGGCAGCTCGGCATCCAGTCGATCCCGGCCGTGATCACCTTCACGCGCGGCCAGCCGGTCGACGGCTTCATGGGCGCGCTGCCGGAAAGCCAGATCCAGTCCTTCGTGGAGCGCATCCTCGGAGAGGCGCTGCCGGACGAGGCGGGCGACCTGCTGGCTCAGGCGGAGGCGGCGCTCGAGGCGGGCGACGTCGCAGGAGCCGCGGCGATCTATTCCGAACTGCTCGTCGAGGAGCCCGACTCGGCCCCCGCGATCGCGGGTCTGGCGCGCTGCCATGTCGCCGCCGGCGATCTGGAGCAGGCCAAGGCGACGCTCGCCGCCGCCCCGGCCGAGAGGGTCATGGCTCAAGCTCTGAACCCCTTGGCTGACCCGAGGACGGATGGCTGAGCGAACGTTTCCGGTGCGCTTGCCGAAGCGGGCGAAGATGCTCCCGGA
>NZ_JBJKEX010000298.1:0-3818 GCF_045505405.1 Hansschlegelia beijingensis
AAGTACTGCATCCACCAGGTAGGACCGACGCGGCGCCGAAGACCGACGTCGCATCCGGCTCGCCCACGGTCGGGACCTCGCCGGACAAGCCGGCCGATCCCGGCGTCGCGCCCGTCGAGGGCGCTCCGGCGACGGGCAAGGACGGGAAGGCCTGAGCATGCTGACCGACCGCGATCGCATCTTCACCAATCTCAACGGCCGGCACGGAGCGGACGTGAAGTCCGCGCTGCGCCGCGGCGCGTGGGACGGCACCAAGTTCCTGCTCGAGAAGGGCAGGGACTGGATCATCACCGAGATGAAGTCCTCGGGCCTGCGCGGCCGCGGCGGCGCCGGCTTCCCGACCGGCCTGAAATGGTCGTTCATGCCGAAGCCGCAGGAAGGCCGGCCGCACTATCTGGTCGTCAACGCCGACGAGTCGGAGCCGGGCACCTGCAAGGACCGGGAGATCATGCGGAACGACCCGCATCTCCTGATCGAAGGCTGCCTGATCGCCTCCTTCGCGATGCACGCCAACGCCTGCTACGTCTACATCCGCGGCGAATATGTCCGCGAGCGCGAGGCGCTGCAGCGCGCCGTCGACGAGGCCTATGCGGAGAACCTCGTCGGGCCGAACAACAAGCATGGCTGGCCGTTCGACATCTACGTCCATCACGGCGCGGGCGCGTATATCTGCGGCGAGGAGACGGCGCTTCTCGAGAGCCTCGAGGGCAAGAAGGGCATGCCGCGGCTGAAGCCGCCGTTCCCGGCCAACATGGGCCTCTATGGCTGCCCCACGACCGTGAACAACGTCGAGTCCATCGCGGTCGCGGGCGAGATCCTGCGGCGCGGCGGCGACTGGTTCGCCGGCCTCGGCAAGCCCAACAACACCGGCACCAAACTGTTCTCGATCTCCGGCCACGTCGAACGGCCGTGCAACGTCGAGGAGGAGATGGGCATCACGCTGCGCGAGCTGATCGAAAAGCACTGCGGCGGCGTGCGCGGCGGCTGGGACAATCTGCTGGGCGTGATCCCGGGCGGCTCCTCCGTCCCTGTGCTGCCCGAGCACCAGTGCCAGGACCTGTCGATGGACTTCGACACCCTGCGCAACCTGAAATCCGGCCTCGGCACCGCGGCCGTGATCGTGATGGACAAGTCGACCGACATCATCCGCGCCATCGCCCGCATCTCGTACTTCTACAAGCATGAGAGCTGCGGCCAGTGCACCCCGTGCCGCGAGGGCACCGGCTGGATGTGGCGCGTGGTGAGCCGCATGGCCGAGGGCCGCGCCGAGAAGCGCGAGATCGACATGCTGCTCGAGGTCACGACCCAGATCGAAGGCCACACCATCTGCGCGCTCGGCGACGCCGCGGCGTGGCCGGTGCAGGGTCTGATCCGGCACTATCGGCACGAGATCGAGCGCCGGATCGACGAGTACACCGCCCGCTCGACGCCGGCGGATTATGCGATCCCGGCCGTGGCGGCGGAGTAGGGCGAGATGACCAAGATCATCGTCGACGGCGCCGAGGTCGACGTCCCGGCCGAGTACACCATCCTGCAGGCCTGCGAGGCGGCTGGCGCGGAGATTCCGCGCTTCTGCTTCCACGAGCGGCTGTCGATCGCCGGCAATTGCCGCATGTGCCTGGTCGAGGTGAAGGGCGGGCCGCCGAAGCCGGTCGCCTCCTGCGCGATGGGCGTGCGCGATCTGCGCCCCGGGCCGAACGGCGAGCCGCCGGTCGTCTCCACGCGTTCGCCGATGGTGCGCAAGGCGCGAGAGGGGGTGATGGAGTTCCTGCTCATCAACCACCCGCTCGACTGCCCGATCTGCGACCAGGGCGGCGAGTGCGACCTGCAGGACCAGTCGATGGCCTACGGCGTCTCCGGCTCGCGCTTCTTCGAGAACAAGCGCGCGGTCGAGGACAAATATATCGGCCCGCTGGTCAAGACGCAGATGAACCGCTGCATCCACTGCACGCGCTGCGTCCGCTTCGTGGCGGAAGTCGCCGGCTCGCCGGAGATCGGCGCCATCGGCCGCGGCGAGGACATGGAGATCACGACCTACCTCGAAACCGCGATGACCTCCGAGCTGCAGGGCAACGTCATCGACCTGTGCCCGGTCGGCGCGCTGACCTCGAAGCCCTACGCCTTCAAGGCGCGGCCCTGGGAGCTCTCGAAGACCGAGTCGATCGACGTGATGGACGCGCTCGGCTCCGCCATCCGGGTCGACGCGCGCGGCCGCGAGGTCATGCGCATCCTGCCGCGCGTGAACGACGACGTGAACGAGGAGTGGATCTCCGACAAGACCCGCTTCGTCTGGGACGGTCTCGGCGCGCAGCGGCTCGACCGCCCCTATGTGCGCGACAACGGCCGGTTGCGGCCGGCGAGCTGGGGCGAGGCGCTCGGCGTCGTGGCCGCCCGCCTCCGGGCCGCGGACAAGCGGCGCGTCGGGGCGATCGTCGGCGATCTCGCGGCCGTCGAGGAGATGTTCGCGCTCAAGGACCTGTTCGACCGGCTCGGCGTCCGTAACCTGGACGCGCGCCAGGACGGCGCGGCCTTCGATCCGGCGCAGGGCAGGGCGAGCTACATCTTCAACCCGACCATCGCGGGCGTCGAGCAGGCGGACGCGACGAGCGCGACCGGCAGGAAAGCCGGGGCGGCGACGGGATCTACGCCCGCAGCCGCGCTCCGCGCCTCGACCAACCGGCTCCGCGCCAGCCCCCGCAGTTCGGCCGCAAGGCGAGAAAGCGCCGGGCTCGCTCTGCTCTCGGAGAGGTCTTCGCGGGTGACGCCGTGGGCGGCCATCCGGTCGACCGGCAGCAGTATCTGGCTGCGCGGCAGCCGGCTCAGAAGGCCGGCGAGGCCTTGCGCGACGCCCGCGAAGCCGGCCGCTTCGGCCCCGCCGGGATCCTTGCCTTCGGCGCAGATCAGCGAAGCGAGCCTCAGCACGACTGACGAACTCGCCCCGAGACGCCCCTCAAGCTCGGCCAGCGTGGCTATGGGGTCGTCGTAAAGATCATCCGCTCGGGCGTCGACGAGGTCGAGCAGCGCCTGTCGCGGCAGCCGGCCATGCCGGATCGCGCCTTCGAGCGCCCGAGCGACGGGATGTGCGACCGCGTCCGCGCGCTCCGGGTCGTTTAGGGCGTCACGCCACCACTGCAGGCGGAGTTCGCCGACCATCGGATCGCTGACCAACCCACGCACACGCGCCACTTCGGCGTCGAAGGCATAGAGCGCCAGAAGATGCGCGCGCGCGTCTGCTGGCGCGAACAGCGCGGAGGCGTAACGGTCGAAGTCCGCCTCGCGGACCAACGAGGCGATCGGGTCGCCGGCGACCGCAGGCGGCGCGCCGGTCTCGTTCATGGGACCGCGAGCAGCGCCGCAGCCACCCGCCTCTGTTCGGCGATCAGCACGTTCCAGGTGCGGGCGGCGGCCCCGGTCGCCATCACCTCGACGACCATCCCCGCGTCACGGAGCGCCTGTCGTAAATCGCGCTTGAGCGGCGCGAGATCGGCGCCCGTGCCGATCAGAAGCATGTCGATCGCCTCGGCTTCCTGGAACACCCGCTCGAACGCCGCGGCGTCGAAATCCGACGCCGCGGCGCAGCCCCACGCCCACATGCCGGACGGCAGCGCCAGCAATGACCCTCGGTGAGAGAGATCGCCAAAGCGGAAGCCGCCGTCGCCATAGGCGTCGATCGCGAAGCGTGCCGGGAGGTGGCGTCCGTCCTCGGAGAAAGACATGGGGCGACTTGCTCCACCGGTGCGACCGGGGAAGGCGCCGCCGCGACCGCGGCAGGCGGCTTCCCCGGTCGACGTCGCCTCAGGCCGGCCGGCGGGAGACGG
>NZ_JBJKEX010000299.1:0-3776 GCF_045505405.1 Hansschlegelia beijingensis
GGTGAAGAGGCCGAGAAGGTCGAACTCGCTCTCCGCGCCGAGCTCGGCCAGAACCTCCTCGGTGGGGAAATCGTCGACGCGGATCACCGCCGTCGCCGCGAGCGCCCTGAACAGCCTCGAAGGTCAGCAGGGTGGAGGCGTGGCGGGCCTTGTAGTCGCGCACCGGCTCCAGGACCTTCAGGTCCTCCCACACGCCGTCCGGCGCGGGCCCGTTCTCCTTGAGCATCCGCCGCACGGCGTCGCGAACCTCGCGCAGCTCCTGCGCCGTGCGCCCCACCACGACCCGCGCCATCACGGAGGAGGACGCCTGGCCGAGCGCGCAGGCTCGCACCTCGTGGGCGAAGTCGGTCACCGTCTCGCCGTCGAAAGCGAGATCCACCGTCACGGTCGAGCCGCACAGCCGCGAGTGCTGGGTCGAGCTCGCGTCAGGCGCGGCGAGGCGGCCGAGCCGCGGGATGTCCGCCGCGAGCTCGAGGATTCTGCGGTTGTAGATGTCGTCGATCATCGGGGCTCCCGCCCTACGCCAAGCGTTTTGATCAATCGCGTCGATTGTTCGGCGCCGTGGGTCCATTATATAAGCGGCCTCGCCGGCCCTCGCCATGATCCGTTACGGGCCTTGTGCCAGGAGTGCAGGTTGAGTTCCGCCGGTGGCGTTGAGGGGGCCGACGGTCCTCCGAAGAGGAAGCCCATGGACGCTGTCGTACAGCACCCGTTCGCACGCGTGCCCATCCCGGCCCCCAAGGGCCACCAGACCTTCCGCAAGCCCACCCGGGAGGAGGCGGAGGCCGCCGTGCGCACGCTGATCGCCTGGGCGGGCGACAATCCGAACCGCGAAGGCCTGATGGACACGCCCAAGCGCGTGGTGAAGGCCTATAGCGAGCTGTTCGGCGGTTACGCGCAGGACGCCGCCAAGGATCTCGAGCGGGTGTTCGAGGACGTGCAGGGCTACGACGACATGGTCGTGCTGCGCGACATCCCGTATTTCTCGCATTGCGAGCACCACATGGTGCCGTTCTTCGGCAAGGCGCATGTCGCCTACTACCCGCAGAACGGGGTCGTGGGCCTGTCCAAGATCGCCCGCGTGATCGACACCTACGCCAAGCGCCTGCAGACGCAGGAGGCGCTGACGGCGCAGATCCTGGCCGCGATCGACGAGCATCTGCGCCCGCGCGGCGTCGCCGTGATGCTCGAGGGCGAGCATATGTGCATGTCGATGCGCGGCATCCAGAAGCAGGGCGTGTCGACCGTGACCACCCAGTTCACCGGCGTGTTCCGCGACGAGCCGGCCGAGCAGGCCCGGTTCATCACGCTGGTGCGCGCCGGCCAGTCCTCGCGCTGAAGCGCCCAAGGGGCGGCGCTCGCCCGCTCCCTCTTCACAGGCGCCCTCGATCATGACCTCAAGCTTTCCGCCCCCCGGTCCTCATGAGGAGCTGGAGGAGGGGCTTCGCCTCACCCCTCGGTTCGACCGCGACGGGCTGGTGGCGGCGATCGTGACCGATGCGCGCGCGGGCGGCGTGCTGATGTTCGCCCACATGAACGCGGAGGCGCTGCAGGCCACGATCGAGACCGGGGTCGCGCACTTCTGGTCGCGCTCGCGCGGCAAGCTCTGGCGCAAGGGCGAGGAAAGCGGCCACCAGATGAAGGTGGTCGAGCTCCGGGTCGACTGCGACCAGGACGCCCTGTGGCTCTCGGTCGAGGTCGCCGGAACGGGCGCCGCCTGCCACACCGGCCGCCGCTCCTGCTTCTACCGCAAGGTCCCCGTGGGGCCCGGCGCGCTCGGGGAGGCGCTGGCGCCCGCCGACGCCGCGCGGCTGTTCGAACCCGGCTCGGTCTACAAGGCGCCCAAGGGCTAGCCGCCGTCGGCGGTGAGCTGAACGGCCGTCGGCACGCCGGTCTTCACGGCGAAGCTCTGCTGATACATGCGCCCGTCATGGCGGGCGATCGCCATGTAGTCGCCCTCCGCCAGCACGATGCGCGGGAGCGCGCCGATCGAGTCGCGGATCACGTCGCCGCCCGGCGTCAGGATCGTCCAGGAGGTGTTGCCGAGTTCGCGGCCGCCCGCGCGGTCGACGAGCTTCAGCGTCACCGACGCGGCCCTGTGGTGAACCTGGGCGTTGACGAGCTTGCCGGGCGGGACCTGCAGGTCGACCTCGACGATGGCGTTGGCGTCGCCATAGTTGGACACCACGTGGTAATCGCCCGCCGGCAGGCGCAACAGCGCGCCCGGACGCACGTTATCGGCCACCTTCTGGGCCATGCCGCCTTCGTCGCGCGACAGGGTGAAGGTCACGTCGGCCTCCGGCGGCTTGGCGTCGCCCACATAGGCCGACAGCCTGACGCCGCCCGCCTTCAGCACCATCCGCTGGGTCGAGGGCTGGCGCGGACGGACGGTCACGAACTTCGCCGCGCTCGCGAGGCCATAGACCGCGTGCACGATGTAGTTCCCGGGATCGAGGTCGAAGCGCGGCTCGGCGTCGGTCGATTCGGCCACCAGAAGGTGCTCGCCATTGGCGTCCGGCTGGTCGGTGAACACGCGCCACTTGACCCCGCCCGGCACCTTGGCGCCGCCCTCGTCAAAGACCGCGGACAGGAACACCGGCTCCTTGATCACCGGAGCGATGGGCGGCGGCAAAGCCGCTTCCTTGGGCGAGGCGGGCGCGGGCGTCGTGGGCCGCACAGGCGCCGGCCCGGCGGGATCGAGCCTCGGCAGCCGAAGCCCGTCGATCACCGCGGGGTCGACCTTGTCGAGCCGCTCCGGCGAGAACATCGCCGGCGGCGGCATGCGGGGGGTCTGCTCGCGCTGAGGAGCTTCGCTGGAGGACGGGCCGATCAGGTTCATCCGGCCCGAAATCGTGCCGCCGATCAGTCCGCCGCCGGGCTCTCGCCCGGGCATGGCGGGCGAAGGCGCCCTAGCCAGCCCACGAAGGTCACCACCGCTATGGCGACCACCACGGGCACGAACACCGCCGTGACGCGGTCGACCAGCCGCTGCACTGGCGCTTTCGCGAGCTGTGCGCGCGCGACGAGACGGCCGATCCGGGCGGGCGTCGCGTCCTCGCCGACGGCGGTCGCCGTGATCGCCAGGAAGCCTGAGCCGTTGAGCGAGCCCGCGACGACAGGGTCCCCGACCGTTTTCGGAACCGGCTTGCTCTCGCCGGTTATCAGGGACTCGTCGAGCGCGCTTTCGCCTTCGAGAACCTGGCCGTCGACCGGCATGCGCTCGCCTGGCCTGACGAGCACGACGTCGCCGAGCGCCACAGCCTCCACCGAGACCTGCTCCTCGCCGCCGTCGCGGGTGCGCCGACGCGCGACGGCGGGCGTCAGCTCGCTCAGCGCGGTGAGCGCCGCGCTGGCGCCGGACGTCGCGCGTGCTTGCAGCAGGTTGCCGAGCAGGACGAAGCCCAGCACGGCGACCGACGCCTCGAAGTAGAGAGGCCCGTGACCGCCGGCGAGCAGCTGGCCGGCGCTCCAGAAGAACGCCGCGCTGGTTCCGAGCGCCACCAGCACGTCCATGTTGGCGGCGCCGCCGCGCAGCGACGCCCAGGCGCCGCGGTAGAAGCGCCAGCCGACCAGCGCCTGCACGGGCGTCGCGAGCGCGAGCTGCAGCCAGCCCGGAATGATCTGATGCGCCCCGGCCGCCATGCCGATCATCTCGATCAGGAAGGGCGCGCCCAAAACCGCCGTCATGATCAGCAGCAGGAGCGTGCGGCGTTCCTCGTCGCGCCGCTGAAGCGCGCGATCAGCCTCGGCCTGCCGCCGCGCGGCCGCGCCTGCCG